>NZ_QQAT01000009.1:0-203410 GCF_003350365.1 Rhodococcus sp. AG1013 | reverse complement strand
CGTCCTCGCGCCGAGGGTTCGGATGCGGTGCCGGTGTTCGTGTTCCATCCGGCGGGTGGTTCGACGGTGGCGTACGAGCCGCTGCTCAAGCGTCTACCCGCGGACACCCCGATGTTCGGCCTGGAGCGGGTCGAGGGCCCGCTCGAGGAGCGCGCCAAGGTGTATGCGCCACTCCTCAGGCAGATGCAGGGCGACGGCCCGTACGTGCTGTACGGCTGGTCCTTCGGCGGAGCACTGGCGTATGCCGTGGCGAAACAGCTTCGACAGGATGGCGCCGACGTGCGGATCGTCGGACTGATCGACACCGTCATGCCCGGCGAGAAGGTCGAGAACACTCCCGACGAGATCCGGGCCCGCTGGCAGCGCTACGCCGCGTTCGCGAAGAAGACCTACAACCTCGACGCGCCGTTGCCCTACGACAAGCTGGCCGCCGCCGGCAGCGACGAGGAACAGATCGGGATCCTCATGGACCTGCTCAAGCTGAGCGGCACCACGATCCCCAGCGGCATCATCGAACACCAGCGCACGTCGTGGCTCGACAACCGGGCCGTTCCCAGCACCGACTTCGAAACCTACGACGGCGACGTGGTGCTCTACATGGCCAACACCTATCTCGACGACCAGATCGCACTCGAGCCCGCCTTCCGGACGCGGCGACCCGACGGCGGCTGGGGCGAGGCCGTGCAGAACCTCGAGATCGTCCACGTCGACTGCGACCACATCCAGATCGTCGACGAACCGTACATAACGAAGGTCGGTGCGGACCTGAGCAAGAAACTCGCGGCCATCGCGGGCACGCAGTCGCCCCGCCCTGAGCCGGCCGGCAGCAGATCGGCCGAGTCGGAGTAGCCACGCCCGGTTGGTGTTTCGATCCCCCGCCGCCTGGGCGGCGGGGGATTTCTGCCGTTCGGGCGGGAGCTACGACCCCTCGGTCCCGAACAGCGCGGACCCCATGTACGTGAAGCCCATGAAGGACTCCATCGAGCCCACCGAACCGGTCAGAAGATTGACGATCATGCGAGAGTTCCTTTCAGACAGACACAGTCGGGGTGATCACGGATCATCGGAACATACCGAGGGCACGAGCCGTGCGCAGTCGATCCGGCCCTACGCGCCGACGTACTCCCGTAGACACGACCCTGTTTCCGCCTGTTCGTTGTCGTCCCCGAAGACCCACGCCATGAACTCGGTCGCCCCGGCGTCGTGGAAGGCACGCAACCGATCGGAAACCTCACCGCGCGAACCGATCAGCGCGACGTCGGCCGGATCAGCGGCGCCCTCCTTGTCGAGCATCGCCCGGTACGACGGGGTGTTCGTGTAGGCGGCGAACTCCTCCCGGCACCGCTGCCGCGCCGCATCGACGTCGGCCGTCACGCAGATCGGCAGGCCCACCACGATCCGCGGCGCGGGTCGGCCCGCGGCGGCCGCGGCCACGCTGATGGTCGGCACGATGTGCTCGGCCACGGTGCGGATCCCGGTCATCAGCGTCACCGTCCCGTCGGCGTGTTCGCCGGCCAGTCGCAGCATCGCCGGGCCGAGCGCCGCGAACAGCACCGGCGGCGCCGGGGTGTCGAAAGTGTCCAGCGGGCGCGGCAACTCGGCCCGGAGCCGGACACCGTCGAACTGCGTCCGTTCCCCGCGCAGTGACGGGATCAGCGCCGCCAGGTAGTCGCGTGCCCACTGCACCGGACGCTCGAAGCTCAAACCCCACACGTCCTCGACGATGAAGCGGTGCGAGACCCCGAGGCCGAGCTGCAGCCGCCCACCGACCGCGGCCTGCGTCGTCAGCGCCGACGCGGCCAGCAGCAGCGGATGCGTCGGATGCGTGGGCAGCACCGCGGTTCCCAACCGGATCGACGACGTCCGCTCCCCCGCCAGCGCCAGGACGGTCAGCGCGTCCCATCCGAAGATCTGCGGCACCCACGCCGCCGCCAGCCCGTCGGCCTCCACTCGCGCCACCCGCTCGACCACCTCGTCGAGCCGCACCGACGGCCACACCATCCGACCGATCTCCATCACCGATCACCTCGCCTTCCGACGCCGGGTCCGCAGCTGCAGTGTCCCAGCCCGACTGCCCGATCAGGAGTGGTTCCGGCACAACGAAAGCGCGGACCCCGCCGCCCGACGGCGACGGGGTCCGCGCTTTTCACTCACCGCTCCAGCAGGTTGCTCCGTCCGGCCACCACCGGAATCCACAGCACCGCCAGCACCGCCATCGCTGCCCACTCGACGAGCAGGCCGTAGCCGAGGCTGCCGGTGTGGGCGTCGCGGACGCTGTGCTGCGACCAGTACATCAACACCCCCAGGGCGGTCCCGACCGTCACGCCGGCCATCGCGACCCACGCGAAGACCCAGCGACGGGTCCACGCCGCCAGCGCGGACACCCCGATCCCGAACACCACCACGAACCAGGTGAACAGCCGAGCCAGCGCCGCGACCTCGTCATGCCCGCCGGCGAGCACGTTCCACGCCCGCAATCCGTCGACCTGCGGCGCGGCGAGCGCAATCAGCAGGATCATCACGGCGGCCGCGATGAACGGTCCGCGCCCGCGCGGATCGACCTCGCGCGCGACCCGCGCCTCGATCATGGACAACTCACGCCGCAGCAGCGACAGATCCTCGCTCATTCGGTCACGCCGGTCGATGCTCGTCTGCGTTGAAACACGCCGACGACGATATCGACGGCCACGAATCCGATCAGGCTCAGCCCCAGCAGCGGCACGAACCATCCGACGAGTACGGTGCACGCCACCAGCGCGGCCGCGGCGGCCGGATGCAGGCCGCGGACGGCGCCACGGGTCGGCGGCCGACCCCACCGCTGCGCACCTCGCGTCGGTCGGCGCCGCCACCACATCGTGTACCCGAGCACGATCATCACGAGCAGCGCCGCCGCCAACGCCACCAGCACGATCTGATTCAGCAGCCCGAACAGGATGCCCATGTGCACCCCGATGCCCCAGAAGGTGAGCTTCGCGGCCAAGGGCCAGTCGGCGAACCGGGAGGTGTCGGTGATCTGGCCGGTGGCACCGTCGACGGCCACCACGTCGGTGGCGAACTGCCACGGCTGCCGCGTCTGCGCGACGGTGAACGCGGTGTCCGGCGCGGACGGGATGGACGCCTCCACCGCGCCCGTCACGCCCGCGCCCGCGGCGACCGCGAGCACGTCGTCGAGCCGTCCGACGTTGTTGTCCAGCATGCCGGTCCCCGCAGCGGGAGCCTCGTGCCCGCCATGGCCGTCGTGCCCACCTGCCGGCGCAGTGTCGGTGGCGCCCAGCTTCTTCGACACCGACGGAGTGGTCCAGCCGAGCGAGGTGCGCAGGTCGGTGACGTGCTCACCGGCGTACTTCGACCAGGTCAGACCGGTCGCGGACAGGAACACCAGGCCCACCGCGATCCACAACCCGATCGCGCCGTGCCAGCCGAGTGCGCGATTGCGGCCGCGTGCACCGTGTTTCACCGTCCACAGCCGGGGTGTGGCCGCGCCGGCTCGCGCCCGCACCGTCCGGTACCGCCGCACCCACAGGTAGACCCCGCCGAGGGCGATCACCCACAGCCACGACGCCGCCAGTTCGCTGTAGATGCGACCCGGCTCACCGAGGTGCAGGTTCCGGTGCAGCTGCGAGATCCACGTCCGCATCGGCAGGGCGCTACTGCTGCCGTAGACGACGAGTTCGCCGACCGGCCGCGCGGTGACCGGATCGACGAAGACCGCCAGCCGCTCCGACTCGCCCAGCGTGGGATCGGTGAACAACACCCGGGTGGTGTCCCCTGACTCGACGGCCGGGCGGACCGCCGACACCGCCAGATCGGGCCGCTGCGCCCGGGCCGCCTCGACTTGGTCGCTGACCGGTGCGGCCGGTCCGGTCGTCTCGACGTGCAGGTAGTCGCGGTAGACGAACTGCTCGAGAGTGGGAGCGACGGCGTACAGACCACCGCTGACGGCGGCGACGATCAGGAACGGCGCCACCAGGATGCCGGCGTAGAAGTGCAGCCGCAGGACCAGCCGGCGCAGCGCACCCGGCGGCGACGAGTCCTTCGAGTCGGACTCGGCGGACGGATCGTTCGGAAGATGCGCAGGGGTGATCCCCACGCTCTCGGGAGCATTCATCACAAAGGCTCTTTCCCTGAAGAGGTTTCGGTTCGGCGCACGCGGACCACGCGGTTCACGCGGGTCTCCGGAGGTGGCGCCGAGAAAGACACGCCGAGCACGCCCGGCACGAGAGGTGACCGGGCGTGGACAGCGGTGAAGGTGAGAGCCGACGCGGGCACGCGAGGGTGCGCGCGGCGGCTACCGGGAAAGAGCCGGAGGTCCCCGTGTGCCGCCGGCCGACCGGGTGATCCAACCGATCGTGGGGTCGAGACGACGGACGACGGTGGGCGTCCACCGTCGGACGTCCGGGACGGGCGGCGCCGACAGCACCGCGACGACGATGCGCAGCACCGACGTGATCACGCCCAGCAGCGCGCGCTCGGCGGCCCGGATCAGCATCGCGCCGACCACCGTGGCCGCCGCGTGCGCGGCGAGCATCTGCGGCGTCAGGTGCAGACCGTGACCGTGGTCGGATGCCAGAGTGAGCGTGAGGTGCCCGATGCCCTGACCGGCCGCGAGCACAGCACCGAGGAACAGCAACGGATGCCCCACGGTTCGTGCCGACGCGGTGATCGCACCCACCACGGCGCTGCCGGCCAGGAGTAGCACCACTGCCTGCTCACTGGGGACGGCGACCCCGCCGCCGAGTCCGTGCGCGGCGATACTGACCGCGCCGGACGCCGATCCGACGAACATGCCGCGCGTGCGCGCGACAGCATCGGTCCGGGAATTCACCCCGAGAGATTAGCGCCTACTACAGCGGCTAGTACACACGTCGGGAGCAGCGCACCGGACCAATCACCCCACTGTGAGGTGCATCACCATTAGGCTGGGGCTGCCCGCAGGTAGACCGACGTCGCTCTTTGGGGGTAACCATGCAGGACGCACTGACGAAGATCACCGACACACTCAGCGCGGTGCGGGTGATGGCGCGCTCCGGCCTCATCCCGTTCCCACGCGTCGACGAGGGCGTCGGAGTGCTGTTGGCCGTCAGCAAGTACGGGCCGTTCGCGGGATCCGTCCACGCCCGCGCCGCCCACGGCCACGGTCGCGTCGCGATCATCGACGAACGCGGTCCACTCACGTACCGGCAACTCGAGGAACAGTCCAACGCGCTGGTTCGGGCATGGCAGGCCGAGGGCATCGGCGTCGGCTCCTGCGTCGGCGCCATGTGCCGCAACCACCGCGGCCTCATCCTCACGATGCTCGCCGCCGCGAAGAGCGGGGTGCGTCTGGTCATGATGAACACCGGCTTCGCCCGCCCCCAACTGGTCGACGTCGCGGCGAGGGAGGGCGTGCACCACTTCGTCTTCGACAGCGAGTTCGCCGACATCGCCGACGCGCTGCCCTCCGACGTCACCCCATTCCTGTCGTGGGTGGACCAGGCGCCGCCCACTCCCCCGGCCGAGACACCGCCGCGCACCCTCGACGCCCTCATCGCCGGGCAGTCCACCGAACCGGTGCCCGCGCCGAAGGACCACGGCGTCTTCATCCTGCTCACCAGCGGAACAACTGGCACCCCCAAGGGCGCGCCCCGCGGGCGCACGTCACCGTTCGTCACCGCACAGTTCCTCGATCGAATCCCGTTGCGCCCCAAGCAGACCATGCTGATGACCGCGCCCGCATTCCACGGCACCGGCATCTCACAGCTGGGCCTGGGCCTGGCACTCGAGAACACCGTCGTCATGCAGCGTCGCTTCGACCCCGAGACCACCGTCCACCTACTCGCCGAACACCACGCCGACACCATGGTGCTGGTACCGACCATGCTGCAGCGGATCATCGACCTCGGCCCCGAGGTGCTGTCGAAGTACGACACCTCCTCGCTGAAGGTGATCTTCGCGGCCGGTTCGGCCATCGCCCCCGACCTGTCCATCCGCACCCAGCAGGCGTTCGGGAAGGCGCTCTACAACTTCTACGGCTCCACCGAGGTCGCCGCCGTCACCATCGCCACCCCCGACGACCTCGAGCGCGCCCCCGGCACCGCCGGACGCGTGCCGGCCACCTGCCACATCGCGCTGATCGACGACGACGGCAACAAGATCACCGAACCCGACGTCGTCGGCCGCATCTTCGCCAAGAGCGGACTGAGCTTCGAGGGCTACACCGACGGCCGCGACAAGCAGCGCATCGACGGCATGCTCTCCACCGGAGACGTCGGGCACTTCGACCGCGACGGCCTGCTGTTCGTCGACGGCCGCGACGACGACATGATCGTCTCCGGCGGCGAGAACGTGTACCCGCTCGAGGTGGAGAACCTCATCACCGAACGCCCCGACGTCCTCGAGGCCGCGGTGATCGGCGTCGAGGACAACGAGTTCGGCCACCGCCTACGCGCATTCGTCGTGCCCGCGGCGTCGTCGGCGCGGGACGCGAGCGAGATCCGCACGCACGTGAAGTCGAACCTCGCCCGCTACAAGGTGCCGCGCGACGTCATCTTCATCGAGGAGCTGCCCCGCAACGCCACCGGCAAGCTTCTGCGCCGGGTGCTGATCGAGATGGAAGTCGAGCCCGAGTAACACTCCGGGACACACAAAAGCGAAGAACCCCCGTCCAGAATCCGGACGGGGGTTCTCCATTGGTAGCGGGGACAGGATTTGAACCTGCGACCTCTGGGTTATGAGCCCAGCGAGCTACCGAGCTGCTCCACCCCGCGTTGCATGAACGAAGTTACACGAGCCGGGGAACGGAAGGCAAATCGCCTGCGGCAGGACCGAATCGAGTGTCCGGCAATCCGAGATTGCACCCGCGGTCGTGACGCAGTTCACGAAAACACGGTAATCCATCTCACATAACGCGCATGTAACGCTCCGGCCGCGATACGGCAACGGGCCGTCACGACCTGCGGAAACGCGCCGACCGCCGGCCGGGAAACGGGTCGACCGGCCCGTTTCATCGAGGTGACCGGCCGCGGATCACTGACGTACGTTCGTGATCAGCTCGTGATGTTCGAGTGGAGGACCGACCCGCCGCTGCCAGCTCTGCCCCCGCGGGATCGGACACAACCAAACCCTTCGAGGGGCAGGGACGCGAAAGATCGCACGCCCGGGAAGACGACCACGTCGCCCGCAGGCCGCTCGCGTCGGCGCAGGAGAGGATCCACCCCGCATGACCAACGTCAGCTTCAGTAAGCGCGCCCTCGGCTGGGCCGCGATGACCGGCGCCCTCGTCGCCGTCCCGTTCGGCCTGTCGACCGGCACCGCCTCCGCCGCCACCCACAACTGGGACGGCGTCGCGCAGTGCGAGAGCGGCGGCAACTGGGCCATCCACACCGGCAACGGCTACTCCGGCGGCCTGCAGTTCTCGCAGAGCACCTGGACCGCCAACGGCGGCACCGGCTCACCGCACAACGCGTCCAAGGAAGAGCAGATCCGCGTCGCCGAGAACACCCTCGCCTCGCAGGGCCCCGGCGCCTGGCCCACCTGCGGCCAGTACCTGACCGAGGCCGCCCCCGAGCCCGCTCCGGCACCCGCACCCGCACCGATCGCCGAGCCCGTCCCAGCCCCCGCCGTCGTCGGCCAGGTGCCCGCGGAGTGGCGCGTCGCCGCCGCCGGATACGTGGACCAGGCCCTGCAGGTCGCCGGCGACACCGCCGCCCAGCACGGCTACGCCGACCAGTTCCAGCAGCTCCTCGATCAGCACGGCAGCACCATCGCCGACGTGAAGGCCGCGCTCACCAACTAGGCCCGCAAGCTGAAGGGACCCTTCGCGCGCTCGCAGCGCACGAAGGGTCCCTTCAGCTCGTCTCGGGTCGGGATCTACCGATCAGCGACTGGCCGTCTGGTAGTCCTGAACAGCCTTCTGCAGCCGGTCGAGCGCGTCACCGTAGGCCTTGAAGTCGCCGCCCTGCTGCGCAGTCTGCAGATTCTTCAGCGCCGCATCCAGTTCCGCGACCGCGGCCTCCTTGTTCGGGGCCTGGCCGCCCTGCGGCGGTGCCGGCGTCGGCGTGGTCGGGGCAGTCTGCCCGTTCTGTTCCGGCTGGGACGGACCCTGTTCGCCGCTCGGCGCCGTGGCCACGTTCCCGGTCCCGGAGCCGAACACCTGATCCAGGGCCTCCGCCAGCGTCGGCGCGTAGCCGACCCGGATGCCCGTCGTGTCGGTGAAACTGACCAGGACGCGCGCCAACTGCGGGAAGGCATTGGCCGAGTTGCGCTGCGTGTACAGCGGTTCGACGTACAGGATGCCGCCGTCCGCGATCGGCAGCGTCAGCAGGTTGCCGTAGATGAGCTTGTTGGACTGCTTGAGCAACGACAGTTCGCTCGCCACTCGCGGATCCGACGTCATCGCCGACTGCGCCTGCTGTGGGCCCTGTGTCTGGGTGTTCGTCGGCAACTGCAACACCCGGAACTTGCCGTAGTTCTCCGGGTCCGACTGCACCGAGATATAGGCGGACAGCAACTCACGCTGGTAGCCCACCATCGGGCTGGTCAGCACGAACTGCGGCTTCGCGGTATCCGGGTTGCCGGACAGCACGTAGTACGGCGGCTGGTTCTTGTCGGTATCCACCGTCGGATCACTGGGCACCGACCAGAACGCGTTGTTACTGAAGAACTCGCCCGGATCGTCCACGTGGTACTTCGCGAGCATCTCGCGCTGGACCTTGAACAGATCCTCGGGGTAGCGGAAGTGCGCACGCAGGTCGTCGGTGACCGCGGACTTGGGCTGCACCGAGTCCGGGAACACCCCCATCCACGCCTTGAGCACCGGGTCCTGGTCGTCCACCTGGTACAGCGTGACGGTGCCGTCGTACGCGTCGACGGTCGCCTTCACCGAGTTCCGGATGTACGAGACCTCCTTCTTCGGCAGCATCCGTCCCGTTGCCTGGTTGGTGCTGTCCTGCACCAATCCCTCGAGCGACGAACGCTGCGCGTACGGGTAGTTGTCGAGCGTGGTGTACCCGTCGACGATCCACTGCATGCGCCCGTTCACCACGGCCGGGTACACGGTGCCGTCCGTGGTGAGCCACGGCGCCACCTTGTTGACGCGCTCCGCCGGGTCGCGGTTGTAGATGATCTTCGAATCCGACCCGATGGCACCGGAGAACAGGATGTTGCGCTCGGTGTACTTGGCAGCGAAGGCAAGCCGGTTGAACCAGTTACCGATCCCGACGCCGCCCTCACCGGTGTAGGTGTACTTCTGCGAGTCGGTGTCGTATTCGCGCGGCGCGCTGCCGGGCGCGCCACCGACGATCGCGTAGTCCGCATCCGACGACGCGATGACCGGGCCGTAGTAGGTGCGCGGGTTCTCGACCTCGAGCGCCGGGTCCGCCGGCTTGGTCTCCAGGTCGCTGACGCTGTAGATCGGGTAGCCGCCGGTGTTGTTCTGGGTGTCGCCGCTGACCGCCGTCACCTGGTTGGCGTAGGCCGCGACGAAGCCGTTGCCGTGCGTGTAGACGGTGTGCTTGTTGATCCAGTCCGTCTGGTTGCCCTGCAGGCTCGACGGGGACAGCTCACGCGCCGCGACCACGAAGTCACGCAGCTCACCGTTCATCTCGTAGCGGTCGATGTTGAGGGACTTCGGGAATCCGTAGAAGTTCTTCAACTGCTGCTGCGCGGTGAACGTGGGCGAGAGGACGTTGGGGTCGAGCAGACGCGTGTTCGCGATCGTCGTGACGTCCGCCGGCACGTCCTTGGGCTGCTTCTTCGTCGAGCCCGGGTAGGGCACGTATTCGACGGTCTCGTCGGTGATCCCGTACGCCTGCCGGGTGGCCGCGATGTTCCGTTCGATGTACGCGCGTTCCTTGTCGGCCGCGTTCGGCTTGACCGAGAACTGCTCGACGATCAGCGGGTACACCGCACCGACCAGGATCGACGAGAACACCAGCAACACCACTGCCATCGCCGGGATGCGCAGGTCGCGCAGGAAGATCGCCGCGAAGAACGCGATGGCACAGATGATCGCGATCGCCATCAGGATCAGTTTGGCCGGCAGGACCGCGTTGATGTCGGTGTAACCGGCACCGGTGAACGTGGGCTCCTTACGACTACTGGAGAGCAGCGCGTACCGGTCGAACCAGTACGACACCGCTTTGAGCAGCACGAAGGTGCCCGCGATGACCGCCAACTGCACCCGCGCCGACCGCGTCAGCGCGCCCTGACGGCCGCTGAGCCGCAGCCCGCCGAAGATGTAGTGCGTCACCAGGCTCGCGAAGAACGCGATGACCACCGCAACGAACAACCAGTTCAGGACGAACTGGTAGAACGGCAGGTCGAACGCGTAGAAGCCGATGTCCTTGCCGAACTGCGGGTCGGTGATCCCGAACGGGGAGCCGTTGAAGAACATCTGCACGGTCGACCAGCTCGCCTGCCCGACCAGACCCGCGAACAGGCCGATCACGACCGGAATGCCGATCCCGAACAGCTTCTGGCGGGTCATCACCGCAGTGCGGTACCGCGCCACGGGATCGTTCGCGCCCGGCGAGGGCAGGAACATCGGCCGGGACCGGTAGGCCAGCAGCAACGCCAGCCACACGATCGCGCCGACGACCAGCCCGACGATCAGGAACAACGCGATCCGGGTGATCAGTACCTTGCTGAACACAGTCCGGAAGTCGACCTCACCGAACCACAGCCAGTCGGTATAGATGTCGATGAATCGAGGGCCGACCAGCAACAGTGCTGCGGCGACCAACGCCAGAACCAGCAGCACACGTGTGCGTTTCGACAACGAAGGTAAACCGGCGGGGGGCCGCATGCCCACTTGCCACTCTCCCAACAATCCGGCGACGCCTTCGCGCCGCAGCCAATGGCACCGTCCAGCGTCACCTGGGAGTGACCGTTTCGTCCCACTCTACGTAACCGACCGGCCATGTCGCGCCAGCGACCGAGCCGCGCCTCCGTTACGCCATGGTGCAAGGATAAGGACGTGATCGATAGCGATGGCGGGTTCTACGGGGATCACTTCCCCGGGAACGGCGCGAATGTGAGCCTGTCCAGCGAGTCTTTGAGCCGATGTGTGCAGGAAGTGGTGGAGTTCGTCGACGCCGGCGGCTGGGGTCAGCCGCCCACGATGTTCGCTATCGTCCCCACCGCACTGGTCGCCGCGGCCGAGCCCGCGCTGCTCGATCAGCTCGCCGACGGCGCCGAACTGACGCCCATCGAGCAGGCCGCCCTGCCCGACGACGTCGAAGGCGGCTCCCCCGCACTCGACGAGTTCCTCGCCACGACCAGCTGGCCGTCGGAGGTGGTCGGCTGCGCCCTCGTGCAGGAGATCATCGTCCTACCGCCCGACGCCGAGTCCGACCTCGACGATGCGCTCACGCCGCTACTCGCCGACCGGCACGCCGCCGACGCGGCCGCGCGGGCAGCCGCCGAATCCCATCCGGAGCGCCGCGAGGCCCGGCTGATCGCCGCTGTCCTGCGCGACGGTCCGTCGCTGGCGCTGCTCCAGATGCGCCCGGACGAGGACAGCGACCCGTACGAGGGCATCGAGCTGCTCACCTACGACAACCTGGCACCGAACCTGGTCGGCGCGCTGTACGCGACGCTCGACGCCACCGAGGATTAACGAGGATCAACGAGGATTAACGAGGATCAACGAGGATCGAGCGGCCTGAACGGGCTGGACAGTCCAGGCCGCCCGAGCCGCGCCGCCGGGCCACTCAGCAGCTCGGGGCGGTGCCGCCGGTGTTGATCGCGGCGAGGGCGTCGATGGCACCGCTCAGGGTCTCGACCTTCACCAGCGTCAGCCCGTCCGGCTTGTTCGCGAGAGCCTCGTCGCAGTTCTTGGCGGGGACCAGGAACGTCGTCGCGCCCGCCTCCTCGGCCGCGGTCAGCTTGTACGGGATGCCGCCGATCGGTCCCACGTCGCCGTCGGGGTCGATCGTGCCGGTACCGGCGACGAACTTGCCGCCGTTGAGTTCGCCGGGGCTGAGCTTGTCGACGACGGCGAGGCTGAACATCAGACCGGCCGAGGGGCCACCGATGTCGGCGAGGTTGAAGTCGATCGTGAACGGCACGTTCGGCACCTCCTTGGCACCGACGCCGAGATAGCCGCGGTTCGAGTCCTCGGCGGAAGCTCCGTCGGCCTGCGGCTTGGACCCGAGCGTGACCGGCGTCGTGGTCTCCACTCCGTCGCGCACGTACGTGATGTCGACGGTGGTTCCGGGCCTGGCGGCGCCGACCGCGTCCTGCAGTCCCTGCACGGTGTCGACCGGGGTAGCGCCGACGCGCAGCACCACGTCGCCCTCACGCAGCACTCCGGCGGCCGGCCCGTTCGGGCCGACCGTCCCGATCTCCACCGCGACCGGCAGGTTCAGGTACCGCAGCGCCGCCAGTTCGGCGGCGTTCTCGGAGTTGGCGAACTGCGCGGCGTTCTCCTCCTGCACCTCGTCCTTCGACTTCTGCGGCGGGTACACCTCCTCGCGCGGCACCAGCCCCTGACGTCCGCTCGCCCACAGGCCGAGCGCGTCGAACAACGTGAGCTTGTCGCGCACCGCGACCGTCGTCATGTTGAGGTTTCCGCTGGTGGGGTCCACCGCGGTGCCCTCGATGTCGACCACCGGTTCGTCGTCCACCTCGCCGAGCGTGTTGAACGTCGGGCCGGGACCGAGCGCGACGAACGGCACCTTCACCGTCGTCCCGAGGACTCCCAGCGCCACGACCGGGGTCAACGCTGCCAGCAGGGTTACGATCCGTCGGTTCACCAGGCCCAGGATAGAGCGCCTGCGGTGACGACCCTCGGAACCCTCGGCGGTGTTCGCCGTGAGCGTGATCTCCGTACGGGCCATGCGCGGTCGCGCCTTGTACCGTTGAACTATGAGCGATCTGCCCTTTGGCTTCTCCAACTCCGACGACGACCCGGACCACAAGAAGGATCCGACGGGCCGCGAACAAGGCGGGGGTCAGGGTGGACCGGGTGGGATGCCGTTCGGCTTCGATCCGAGCGCCTTCGGCGCCGCCGGCGGACCCGGCGGTGGTGGTTTCGATCCGGCCGCGCTCGGCCAGATGCTCAGCCAGTTCGGCCAGATGCTCAGCGGCATGGGCAGCGCGATGGGCACCGGCCAGACCGGTCCCGTCAACTACGACATCGCGAAGAACCTCGCGCGCCAGCAGATGGGCACGATCACCCCCATCACGGAGGGCACCGCGTCGGCCGTCGCCGACGCCTCCCGCCTCGCCGAGCTCTGGCTGGACGGCGCCACGACGCTGCCGGCCGGCGCCACCCGGACCGTCGCATGGACGCCCAACGACTGGCTCGACGGCACCCTCGACACGTGGAAGCGCCTGTGCGACCCCGTCGCCGAGCAGGTCTCCGGCATGTGGGTCCAGGGCCTGCCCGAGGAAGCCCGCAACATGATCGGCCCGATGGCCGGGATGCTCACCCAGATGGGCGGACTCACGTTCGGCTCGCAGCTCGGTCAGGCACTGGGCCAGCTGTCGAAGGAGGTTCTCACCTCCACCGACATCGGGTTGCCCCTCGGCCCCGCAGGGACCGGCGCGCTGCTGCCCGCCGCGATCGAGGCGTTCAGCGAGGGTCTCGAGCAGCCGCACCGCGAGGTGCTCGTCTTCATCGCCGCCCGCGAGGCCGCCTACCAGCGCCTCTACGCGCACGTGCCGTGGCTGCGGCAGCGTCTGCTCGCCACCGTCGAGGACTACGCGCGCGGCATCAAGATGGACTTCTCCGCGATCGAGGAGGCCGCACAGGGCCTCGACCCGTCCGCGCTGACCGACCCGTCGCAGATCGAGAAGATCCTGCAGCAGGGCGCCTTCGAGCCGCAGACCACGCCCGAGCAGAAGCAGGCACTCGAACGTCTCGAGACGCTGCTCGCGCTGGTTGAGGGCTGGGTGGAGACCGTCGTCACCGAGGCTCTCGGGGAACGGCTCCCCGGCGTCGCCGCCCTCACCGAGACCCTGCGCCGTCGCCGCGCCACCGGCGGGCCGGCCGAGCAGACGTTCGCAACCCTGGTCGGACTCGAACTGCGGCCCCGCAAGGTGCGCGAGGCCGCGCAGCTGTGGCGTCGACTCACTGCCGACACCGGCGTCGACGCCCGCGACGGCGTGTGGGCGCACCCGGACCTGTTGCCCGATTCCTCGGACCTCGACAACCCCGCCGCGTTCGTCGACCGGATCCTCGGCGGCGACTCGGGCACCTTCCACGACCCTATCGCGCAGCTCGAGCAGATCGAGGCCCGTGAGCGGGAAGAGAAGAACCGTGAGAGCGGCACCGGCACCACCGATACCGAGGGCGACTCCTAACCTGTAGGGCTCGCGATGTCGTCGGCGGCTGCGCAGTCGTCGACGACGTCCACCAGACCCGGCTGCCGGGTGACGACGGCGTACGCCTCCAGGTAGCCCATCGCGCGCTCCGTACGCGGGTAGCGGCGCACCTCGCTCCAGAACCGGTCGTTGTGCCCGCCCGCCACGTACAGGTGTACCAGTTCGTGGACCAGCACATAGTCCAGGACGTACGACGGCACCGTCCGCAGCAACTCGCTGACCCGGATGGTGCCGTCGGTGGGCGTGCACGACGCCCACCGGGTCTTCATCGACGGCACCCAGCGCACCGAGACCGGGGCCGCGGCGCCGCCCAGCCACCGCGCGGACAGCCGGGCGCACCGCTCGGTCAGCTCGACGTCGCTGCGTTCGGCCCGCGCCGCGGCACGGCGGTCGGCGCGCTCGAGCTTTCCGAGCATCTCCGCGACCAGGTCGGCCTCGGCCCTCTTCGACAGCCCGGTCGGCATCAGCACGACCACCTTGTCGCCCTCGCGGCGCGCGCTCACCGTCCGTCGTCGGCGGGCGCTGCGCCGGATCTCGACCTCCGGCAGGTCGCCGTCGATACTCGCTGGCCCAGTCACGGGGCACCACGCTAGCGGCCCGCTCCGACACCGCCGTCGGCGCATTTCGGACGAATCCGCGCCGGCACCCGAAACCCCACGTCAACCTGCGTGCAGACCTGTGGACAACGCGTCCCGTGCGGGTGTTCGGCGGGCCCGGAGGTGAGATCGTCCCCCACATGACACGCGTATCCGTCGCGCGCACCAGCCGACCCGCACTCGATCCGCGGCTGCCCATCGTGATCCGTCCCAGCGGCCGCATCCAGATCGGCTGGGACCCCGACACCGCGCTGATCCTCACCCCACCCGAATCGGTCGAGCCGTCGGCGCTCGTCGCCGTGCTCCACCTGCTCGACGGCCGCACCTCCCGCCCCAACGTCGTGTGGCGCGCCGTCGAGCACGGCATCACGCCCACCGACATGTCGATGCTGCTCGCAGAGCTCGACGACGCCGGGCTGCTCCGGGCCTCGGTCCCCCGCGAGGACGCGCCCCCGGCCATCCGCGTCCACGGGCGCGGCCCGCTCGCGGACACGATCGCCACCGGCCTGGGGTCGGGCCGGGCCCGGGTGTCCCGATCCAGCCACTTCACCGCCGACACCGACGTCACGCGGTGGAACTGCACGTGTGTGGTCCTCACCGACGATCTCATCGCCGACCCGCGCCTGGTGGAGGCGCTCCTCGACGCCCGCATCCCGCACCTGCAGGTGCGGCTGCGCGACGGCCGGGGCGTGGTGGGGCCGCTGGTCCTGCCGGGCAGCACCAGCTGCCTGCGGTGCGCCGACCTCACCCGCTGCGCCGCCGACGAGGAATGGCCGCACGTGGCGGCGCAACTGCTGGGCCGGGTCGGGCACGCGAGCCCGGCAACCGTCATGGCCACCGCCGCCGTCGCCCTCGGGCAGCTGGAGCTCGCGCTGTCGGGCGCGTCCCACCCGGTGCCCGCGAGCCTCGACGCGACCCTGGAGATCGACCTGGTCAGCCACCGATTCTCGGTCCGGCCGTGGCCACGGAACCCACGGTGTGGATGCTCACGTTCGGCAATGTTCTTGGACGAACCCCCGAATCTTCGGCCATGATGGTCTGGTGCCCGACATTCCCCGCAGAAGCTCCGCCCGCACCGCCAAGCTCGCGAGCATTCCGCTGGGTATCGCCGGACGGGCCGCGATGGGCTTCGGCCGAAGGCTCGCCGGAGGCGACAAGGACGAGATCGACGCGCAGCTGACCGCGAAGGCCGCCGAGCAGCTGTTCACGGTGCTCGGCGAGCTCAAGGGCGGCGCGATGAAGCTCGGGCAGGCGCTCAGCGTGATGGAGGCCGCGATCCCCGAGGAGTTCGCGGAGCCGTACCGCGAGGCACTCACCAAGCTGCAGGCCGAGGCGCCCCCGCTGCCCGCGAAGCAGGTGCACCGGGTGCTGGACCAGCAACTGGGCACCAAGTGGCGCGAGCGGTTCGCCGAGTTCGACGACACCCCCACCGCGTCCGCCAGCATCGGCCAGGTCCACCGCGCCGTGTGGTCGGACGGTCGCGAGGTGGCGGTCAAGGTCCAGTACCCGGGTGCCGACGAGGCCCTGCGCGCCGACCTGAAGACGCTGTCCCGGTTCGCGGGCCTGTTCACCTCGGTGATGCCGGGTACCGACATCAAGCCGGTCCTCGACGAGCTCAGCGCCCGCACCGAGGAGGAACTGGACTACCGCATCGAGGCCGACAACCAGCGCGCGTTCGCGAAGGTGTTCGACGGCGACCCGAAGTTCGTGGTGCCGCACGTGGTGGCCAGCGCGCCGAAGGTGGTCGTCACCGAGTGGATGGCCGCGACCCCGCTGTCGGCGATCATCAGCAGCGGCACCACCGAGCAGCGCAACACCGCGGGCGCGCTGCTCGCGGAGTTCCACTTCGTCTCCCCCGCCCGCGTCGGACTGCTGCACTGCGATCCGCACCCCGGCAACTTCATGCTGCACGACGACGGACGTCTCGGGATCATCGACTTCGGCGCCACCGCGCCGATGCCGGAAGGGCTGCCGCCGGTGCTGGGCCGGATGGTGCGCCTGTCACTGAACGAGCAGTTCGACGAACTCACGGAACTGTTGCGCGACAACGGTTTCGTGCTACCCGGACGCACCGTCACCGATCAGGAGATCGCCGACTACCTGCGCCCGTTCACCGACCCGATCCGCACCGAGTCGTTCCACTTCACCCGCGCCTGGCTGCAGAAGGCCGCCGGAACCGCGACGGACTTCTCGAGTGCACAGTTCCGCACCGCCCGGGCGCTCAACCTGCCGGCCGAGTACGTGATGATCTTCCGGGTGCTACTCGGCTCCGTCGGCATCTGCGCACAGCTGGACGCCTACGCGCCGTACATGGCGATCCTCACCCGATGGCTGCCCGGGTTCACCGACGATCCTGGAAACGCCCCTGTCGACGATCTCACCGAGAGCCTCGACGGCGCATAGGCCCCGATACCCGAGACTGCTGCGCCTCCGACCGTGCCCGTGGGCATCCATCTCCGGATGCCCACGGGCACGGTCGTTGCTCGCTGTCAGGCACACACCAGGGTCTTCCCGGGCGTCGGGCTCTTCCGTGGCCGACCTCGTGGCCTCTTGCGTGCGATGACGACTCCCTGATCGAAGATCTCACCGCCCCAGACACCCCACGGCTCGGCACGGTCGAGCGCCGCGCTCAGACACCGGCTGCGGATCGGGCACTGCGCGCACAGCGACTTGGCCTGCTCCAGGTCGGCGGGTGTCTCGGCGAACCACAGGTCGGGGTTCCCGACTCGGCAGGGCAACTGCTCCCGGAGTGCCGAGCCGACGACTGACAATCCGTTCGAAACGGTGCTGTTCTCGGTCTGTACTCGGCATGTCACGGTAGACACGTCTTCTCCTCTGTTTCGTTCGCGTATTTCGTTCGCGGCTGGTGCCGGCTGTCGGGGTTTCGCGAACCGCGGGCGAAGGCCTGGAGCGATGAAGCTCGAAACACGAAGGCCACGGTTCGCTGTGCGATCCGTGGCCTCGGGAGGAAGGGCGGGAGTGCCTACCGAATGAGAGTTCGGTGCCTGCTCCTGGACACGGATGCGGGGGCTGCTGCTGCACGTGCTGCTGCGCGGATCTCTGCTGCGCGCAGACGGATTGCGTGCGGTGCGCTCGCCGCGTACCTCGCGGCGGCCTCTTCGGCTGCGGGGAGGTATGCGCATGCGAATGCGGGCACCGATGCACGTGCCGCAGTTGCGTTCCAGTCGTTCATCGTTGCCACCTCCCTTTCATCTCGTTGCCGACATTGTCACCGCACACGAGTCTCCCCGTGGCGTGCAGTCCAGAGTATGCAACCCGAACAGACCACACAAGTTATTTTTGACCTGCGGTTTTACCGCGACGTAGCCGTCATGTCAGATCCAGCGCCGGCGCCGGGCGCTCGCCGCGGACCACCGCGAGGACCTCCTCGCCGAACCGTTCGAGCTTCTTGGCCCCGATCCCAGGGATCGCGACGAGGGCCTGATCGTCCTTCGGCTGCTGCTCGGCGATCGCCGTCAGCGTGTTGTCGCTGAACACCACGTACGCGGGAACCTTCAGCTCGCGCGACTTCTCCCGGCGCCAGTCCTTGAGCGCCTCGAACAGCTCGAAGTCCAGGTTCGACGGGCACGCCTCGCAGCGTCCCAGCATGGTGGACGCGGTCCCCATCAGCTGCTTGCCGCACACCCGGCAGCGTGGACGCTGCTTGCGGGACGGCGGCGGGGCGGCGACCTTCGACGCCGGCGAGTCGTCCGGGATCAGTCCGTGCAGGAACCGCGAGCGCCGGCGCGACTTGCGCCCGCCCTCGTTGCGGGCCAGCGCCCACGACAGCGCCAGATGCTCCCGCGGTCGCGTCACACCCACGTAGAGCAGGCGCCGCTCCTCCTCGACCCCGGCCTCGTCGTCGGGCGACTTGGAGTCGCCGAGGACGTGCGCGATCGGCAGGGTGCCCTCGGTGAGCCCGACCAGGAACACCGCGTCCCATTCGAGGCCCTTCGCGGCGTGCAGCGAGGCCAACGTCACGCCCTGCACGACCGGTGGGTGCCGGGACTCGGCGCGCGCCGCGAGCTCGGTCAGCAGCCCACCGAGCGTGAGCTGCGGGTCGTGCGCGAGCTGTTCCTCGGTGAGCGCCACCAGCGCGGTGAGCGATCCCCACCGCTCCCGCGCCTGCACACCGGCGGGTTCCTCGTCGGTGAGACCCAACGGGACGAGCACCGCCCGCACCAGGGTCACCAGCGACTCGCCGGAGTCGGCGCCGTCGGGGAGGTCGTCGCGGCCCGCCACCTGACGGAGCGCGTTGATGGCCTGCCGTACCTCCTGGCGGGTGAAGAATCCTTCGCCGCCGCGCACCTGGTACGGGATCCCGAGTTCGGTGAGCGCCTGCTCGTGGACCTCCGACTGCGCGTTGATCCGGTACAGCACCGCGATCTCCGCCGGCTCGACACCCTTGTCGATGAGCTTCTTGATCTGCCGTGCCACCGCGGCGGCCTCGGCGGGCTCGTCGTCGTACTCGGCGAACGTGGGCTCCGGCCCCGACGGCCGCTGCCCGATCAGTTGGAGCCGGGTTCCGGCGATGCGTCCGCGCGCGGCGCCGATGACCCCGTTGGCGAGCGCGACGACCTCCGGCGTGGACCGGTAGTCCCGTTCGAGGCGGACGACGGTGGCGTCCGGGAACCGACGCGAGAAGTCCAGCAGGTACTTCGGGGTGGCGCCGGTGAAGGAGTAGATGGTCTGGTTCGCGTCACCGACGACGGTGAGGTCGTCACGGTCGCCGAGCCACGCGTCGAGCACGCGCTGCTGCAGCGGTGTCACGTCCTGGTACTCGTCGACGACGAAGCAGCGGTATCGGTCCCGGAACTCCTGCGCGACCGCGGAGTGCTCCTCGAGCGCGGCGGCGGTGTGCAGCAGCAGGTCGTCGAAGTCGAGCAGCATGCCGTCGTAGTTGCGGGCCTTGAGTTCCTCGTAGCCGGTGTAGACCGCGGCGACCTTGGCGGCGTCGGCCGGAATGTCGCGTCGGGCACGCGCGGCGGCCGCCGCGTAATCCTCGGGTGCCACCAACGAGCCCTTGGCCCACTCGATCTCGCTCGCGAGGTCGCGGATCGATTCGGTGCTGGTGGACAGTCCCGCCCGGCTCGCGGCCTGCCCGACGATCTGGAACTTGCGGTCCAGGAGCTGCCAGTCGGTGTCGCCGATCACCTGCGGCCAGAAGTACTTGAGCTGGCGCAGGGCAGCGGCATGGAACGTGCGGGCCTGCACCTGCGGGCCCCCGCCCCCGATGCCGAGGGCGCGCAGGCGTCCGCGCATCTCCCCGGCCGCACGCGCAGTGAACGTCACCGCCAGTACCTGCCCCGCCGACACGTGCCCGCCCGCGACGAGATGCGCGATCCGCCGCGTGATGGTCCGGGTCTTGCCGGTGCCGGCTCCCGCGAGGACGCAGACCGGGCCGCGCGGCGCGAGGACCGCGGCCGACTGCTGCGGATCCAGACCCTCGTCGGGCCGAGTTTCCGGGAAGGCATCCGCTGACATGCCGTCCATACTCTCAGGGCGCACCGACAGGGGCCGATCTCACCCGCTCGGATGTGACGTGCGCCCGCACGGGAACAGTCCGAACCGACCGTGGTGTTATAGGCGCCGTGACTACCGAAGCTCCCGCCCTGACCATGTACTCGACCACCTGGTGTGGATACTGCCGTCGCCTCAAGAAGCAGCTCGACGAGAACGGCATCTCGTACACCGAGATCGACATCGAGCACGATCCCGCGTCCGCCGACTTCGTCGGCAGCGTCAACGGCGGCAACCACGTCGTCCCCACCGTCAAGTACGCGGACGGCAGCACCGACACCAACCCGTCGCTCTCGCAGGTCAAGAAGGCCCTCGGGCTCTAGTCGGCTTTCGCCCAGGACTCGACCATCACCCGGGCGATCGAGATCGACCCGGGCAGCAGCAGTTCGGCATCGGACGCCTCGCGGGCACCGGATGCCCAGTCGCCCGCACCGAGCGCGGCCCGGACCTGGTCGCGGGTGAACCAGTGGGCCTCGGCGATCTCGCCGTCCGCGAATGTCAACGCGGCGGCGGGGTCGCCGACGGCCGCGAAACCGATCATCACCGACCGAGGGAACGGCCAGGGCTGGCTGCCCAGGTAGCGGACGTCGTGAACCTCGACGCCGACTTCTTCGCGGATCTCGCGGATCACGCACGTCTCGAGCGACTCCCCGGCCTCGACGAACCCTGCCAGGACCGAGAACATCCGCGGCGGCCAGCTGGGCTGGCGTGCCAGCAGCACCCGGTCCGCGCCGTCGTGGACGAGGCAGATCACGGCGGGATCGGTCCGCGGGAACTCCTCGTGCCCGGTGCTGCTGCTGATCCGCGACCATCCCGACATCGTCGGGATGGTCGGTGCGCCGTCGATGGCACTGAATCCGGCGTGGTCGTGCCAGTTCAGCAACGCGACAGCGGTGGTGGCCAGGCCGGCACTGGAATGGTCGAGACGGTGCCCGAGCATCCGCAGATCCCCCAGCTCACCGGTCATCGCCGGAACGCGGACCGCCCACACGTGGCGGTCACCGCGCAGTCCCAGGAACACTGCACCCGCGACCGGTTCCGCCGCCAGTGAGGTCGCCGGTTCCAGGACCATGTCGCCGTCGGCCACCCGGAACTGGCCGCGGTGGTTCACCCGCAGCAGCAACGCATCCGCCCAGTCGGCACGCAAAGCGTCGGTGTCCGAACGCAATTCCTCGGCTCGGTCGACGGCCGCGCGGGACAGCAGGGGTGTTTCGGTCAGTGTGAAGTCGGGCACGGCAACGACCCTACTGCGGTGCCCCGCGAGCAACCCGCATCCGACCCGCATCCGACCCGGACGATCAGTTGGCGACGCGCCGGATGTAGAGCAGAAGGTCGTCGGCCTCGACGGCGTCCACCTCGGGCGAACCGACCCGCAGCAGGCGGCCGTCGCGCACCACGCCGAGCACGATGTCCGACAGGTGCCGCGGCGAGCCGCCGACCTCCTCGGGCTCGACCTCGCGCTCGGCGATCGCGAACCCGGCCTCGGGCGTGAGCAGGTCCTCGACCATTTCCACGACACTCGGGGTGGTGCGGGCGATACCGAGCAACCGGCCGGCCGTCTCCGACGAGACCACCACCGAGTCGGCACCGGACTGGCGCAGCAGGTGGGCGTTGTCGGTCTCGCGGATGGCCGCGACGATCTTCGCCTTCGGCGCCAACTCGCGGGCGGTGAGCGTGACGAGCACCGCGGTGTCGTCGCGGTTCGCGGCCACGATGATCGACGCGGCGTTCTGCACCCCGGCGAGCCGCAGGACGTCCGACTTGGTGGCGGAGCCGTGCACGGTCACCAGCCCGAGACCGGCGGCGGTGTCCAGGACGGCCTGATCGGTGTCGACGACCACGATGTCCGACGGCACGATGCCGTCACCGAGCATCGCGTCGATGGCGGTGCGGCCCTTGGTGCCGAATCCGACGACGACGGTGTGGTTGCGCACGCGATGCCTCCAACGCTGAATCTTGAATGTCTGGCGGGAACTCTCGGTGAGCGCCGAGAGGGTGGTACCGACCAGCACGATGAGGAAGAAGATCCGGAGCGGCGTGATGACCAGGACGTTGATCAGTCGCGCTTCCGGGGTGATCGGGGTGATGTCGCCGTATCCCGTGGTGGACAGGGACACCGTCGCGTAGTAGATGCAGTCCAGCAGCGACAGGGGGTTTTCCTGCGCGTCCTTGTAGCCGTCCCGGTCGATGTAGACCACCACCACCGCGAGCGCCAGCGCTGCGAGGGCGTACGAGACGCGGCGCGCGATGGCCCGGGCCGGACTGGTCTGCATCTCCGGCACCTTGAGGACGCCGACGAGTGCAAAGTCCGGCCGATCCGTCAGCGTGTCCGAGTTCCGGAAACGCGCACTCAACCTACCGGGCATCCACTCGTTCCTATCGCCTTCTGGGTGTCGAACATCGGATCGCAGCCTAGCCGCGGTTGCCGGGATTGCGGAATGCCAGCCAAAAACACAGCAAAACCCAGCAAAACACACCAGAACCCGGCAGAACTCGACCAATCCCGAACGTGCGGTGGCGGGTCGGCGCCCGGTCGGGCAGGGTGTCGGTATGCCGTCGAACCGGGACCGTTCGGGTCAAGCCCCCGCCATCCGCCTGGCCGCGCTCCTGTTCGGCTCGGGGATCCTCCATTTCGCGAAGCCCCAGCCGTTCGACGCGATCGTGCCCGCCGCGCTGCCGGGCCGGGCGCGCACCTACACCTACGTCTCCGGCGTGGCCGAACTCGCGACCGCCGCCGCGCTCGCGGTGCCGCGGACGCGCCGACTCGGCGGCGCACTCGCCGCCGCCCTGTTCGTCGCGGTGTTCCCCGCGAACGTGCAGATGGCCGTCAGCTGGCTGCGGTCGGACCGTGTCTCGGCGCCCGCGAAGGCCGCCGCGGTGGCCCGGCTCGCCCTGCAGATCCCGCTGGTCACGCAGGCGCTGAAGGCCCGCCGCAACGCCCGGTGATCGGGCGGGCTCTCACTGTTCGAGTTCCTTCTCCGCGCCCGCCGTCCTGATCAGCCGCGCCAGTTCGTCGGCGTCGGGCAGGTTCTCCGGTGCGATGGTTCGCCCCGTGCGCACGTAGTGGAACGCTGCCCGCACCTTGTCGAGCGGCAGGTCGGCCGGGCGGCCCGTGACCTGCGCCTGTCGCGCCGCCATCAGTTCCGCCCAGGCCAGCCGGTAGGCCGCGAGCTGCATCACGACGGCCTTCTCGTTCGCGGCCGACGGCTCCGCACCGGTCTTCCAGTCGATGACGGTCCAGCCGCCGTCCGGGTCGGCGAACACCGCGTCGATGCGGCCGCGCAGCACCGTCCCGGCGACCGACGTCTCGAACGGCACCTCCACCTCGACGGGGTTCCGGTCGGCCCACGGCGACCGCAGGAACGCGTCCTGCAGCAGCGCCAGTTCCGTCTCGGTACCCACCCCGGTGTCGGCGGCGCCGGGCAGCTCGTCGAAGTCGAGGAGCCGCGTGGCTCCGAACCGCTGTTCCACCCACGCGTGGAACGCGGTTCCGCGCCGTGCCAACGGGTTCGGCGGGAACGGCAGCGGCCGACGTAGCCGCGCGGCCAGCTCGTCCGGGTCCGCCGCGAGATCCACGAGCTGGCTCACCGACAGCTGTGCGGGCAGCTCGACGTCCGCCGTGCCCGACACCCGCGCGTTGCGCTCGGCGAGCAGCGCGTCCACGTCGGCGGCCCAGTTGTCGGGGTCGTCGAGTGGATCGGGCGCCGACTCGGACTCCGCCGGTCCGGGCTTGTCGAGATCCGCGAGGGCCTCGCGCACCGAGTCGGCACCGCGCTCGACGTCGGCGCGTCGCCGGCCCAGTGGGTCCCGCGGCCACATCGCGGTCCGAGGCGTGGCGGTCAGCGGGTTCTCGCTGCCGTCGTCGGGGGCGGGGGCCCACACGTCGATCACGCCGAGCGACTTGCCCGGCGCGCTCGCGGCCGCGGACACGAGTTCCTCGAGCTCGAGCAGGAACGGCGAGGGCCCCTTCGGTTCGGAGCCGGTCTCGGTCCAATGGTGCCCGGACACGAACAGCGCCCGCTCGGTGCGGGTGAGCGCGACATAGAACAGGCGGCGGTCCTCGTCGAGCCGCCGCGTGCCCAGTGCCTTCTTGTGGCCGGTGATCGCGTCCTCGAGGTCCTTGCGGTTGTACAGGTCCTCGAGTCCGAGAACCGGTACCCCGTCGGCGGATTCACCGTCGAAGGCGCGGTCGCCGCGCAGCGCCGGCGGCAGCTCGGCCACCGAGCCGAGCCACGTGGCCGACGCCTGCGTGGACGGGAACACGCCCGCGGTGAGGTGCGGCACGGCCACCACCTCCCACTCGAGCCCCTTCGCGGAGTGCACCGTGAGGATCTGCACGCGGTCCGGCGCCACCTCGATCTCGCCGGGAGCGAGCCCGTTCTCGACGTGTTCGGCGGCGGCCAGGAACGACAGCAGACCGGTCAGCGTCGCCGACGTGCGGTTCGCGTAGCCGGACACGACGTCGGCGAACGCGTCGAGGTGCTCGCGGCCGGCGCCGCCCACCTCCGACGACCGGGTCCGGGCCTGCGCCTCGATCCCGATGCCGATCACCCGTTCCACCTCGGCGACCAGTTCGGTGAGGGGCTGGCCGAGCCGCTCGCGCAGCGACGCCAACTCGGCCGCGACCGCGCAGATCCGCACGTAGCCGACCTCCGAGTACCGGCCGGCGGGGCCGGGATCGGCGAGGGCGTCGGCCAGTCCCGCCTGCTCGGCCTGCTCCCCCGGCAGCGCGCTGCCGAGGGCCTCGTCCAGGGCGGCGCTGTCGGTGACGGCCCCCGCGGCCCCGAAACCGGTGCGGATGCCCAGTTCGCCGGCCCGCTTCCACAGCGCCCGCAGGTCGGCGGCGCCGATCTGCCAGCGCGCGCCGGTGAGGACGCGCACCGCGGCACTTCCGGCCATCGGGTCGGCCACGAGCCGCAGCATCGCCACGACGTCCGCGACCTCCGGGGTGTGCAGCAGACCACCAAGGCCCACCACCTCCACCGCCAGTCCGCGGGCCCGCAGTTCCTCCGCGATCGGTGCGGCGTCGGCGTTGCGGCGCACCAGGACAGCCGCGGTGGGCGGCTTCCCTCCGTCCGCCCGGGCCGCCTCGTACTGCTCGGCGATGCGGTCGGCCACCCACGACCGTTCCGTCTCGACCGTGTCGAGCAGCGCGAGGCGCACATCGCCGGGTACCGCGCCCGGGCGGGCGCGCAGCATGCTGACCTCGACACCCCTGTCGCGCAACGGATCCGACACCATGTTCGCGAGCGTGAGCGCCTCCGGCGGGTTGCGCCAGCTCGTGAGCAGCTCGAGCTTGGGTGCCGGGGTACCGTCGGCGAGGGGGAAGTCGGTGGCGAACCGCGGCAGGTTGGCGGCGGAGGCACCGCGCCAACCGTAGATGGACTGCATCGGGTCGCCCACCGCGGTGAGCGCCAGACCGGCGTCCTCGCCGCCGCCGAACAGCGACGACAGCAGCACCCGCTGCGCGTGGCCGGTGTCCTGGTACTCGTCGAGCAGCACCACTCGGAAGCGGTCACGCTCGCTGCGCCCCACCTCGGGGTGCTCGGACGCGACCCGCGCCGCGAGCGACATCTGGCTGCCGAAGTCCAGCGCGCCCTCGCGGCGCAGCGTGTCCGCGAGCCGCCGCACCAGCGGCAGCAGGTCGAGGCGCTGGTGCTGCACCTCGAGGATGTCGAGCAGCGTCTTCGACGGTCCCCCACGCTGTTTCGGACCGGCCGGCAGCGTGTGGATCAGCTTGTCGAGTTCGGTGTGTGCCTCCCGCAGATCGTCCGGTTCGACGAGGTGCTCGGCCAACTGGCCCGACAGCGCCAGCACCGACTCGGTGATGGACGCCGGGTTGCGGTCGGTGTCGAGGTCGCCGTCCCACGCGCTCACCACCCGGTACGCCAGCTGCCACAGCTCGGTCTCCGACAGCAGCGTCGCGGACGGTTCGATCGGCAGCAGCAGGCCGTGCTCGGACAGCAGCCGTCCGGCATACGAGTGGTACGTGCTGACCTCGGGTTCGCTGCCCAGGATCCGGGACCGCAGACCGCCGCTGGGGTCGAGGTCACGGACCAGCGTGGAGCCGGCGAGCTTCGCGAGCCGCTGCCGGATCCGGCTGGTGAGCTGCTGTGCGGCCTTGCGGGTGAACGTCAGACCCAGCACCTGCTCGGGCTCGACCAGACCGTTGGCGACCAGCCACACCACCCGGGCCGCCATGGTCTCCGTCTTCCCCGCACCGGCCCCGGCGACCACCAGGGTGGGACCGAGCGGCGCCTCGATGACGGCGGCCTGCTCGTCGGTGGGCGGGAACTGTCCGAGCGCCTCCGCGAGCACGGCGGGGCTGACGCGGCGCCCGTTCTCCGGTGCACTTGCTGCCGTACTCACTCCGACGTCACCTGCCGTCCCTCGTCGTGCGCCGGGCAGCTCGAGAGCACCGGGCAATGCCTGCAACTGTCGTTGATCCGCGCCAGGAACGTGGGCCCGCGCGTGGCCGCGGCGGCTGCGTGGATCGTGTTCTCCCACAACGCGAGCCCCTCGTCGTCCAGCGGCTCCTGGACGCGCTGGGTGGCACCTTCCTTCTTGTGCGGCTTCGCGACGAACACCAGACGTGCGCCGCCCGGCCGTGACGCCGGTTCGCCCTCGACCGCGCCGTGAGCGGCCGCCACCTGGTACGCCGCGAGCTGCGCGTGCTGCTGCGCCTGGTCCTTCGTGACCGCGGCCTTCGCGGTCTTGACGTCGATGATCACCGGGCGGCCGTCGGGGTCACGCTCGAGCCGGTCGATGCGCCCGCGAATCCGCACCTGTGGGTCGCCCTCGACCCGCGGCTCGAGCACCCCGTCCACCGCGACCTCGACGCCAACCTCGGTGAGCTCGGAACGCGTACTGCGCAACCAGTTCGCGAAGGCGTCGAGCATGCCCCGGGTGCGTTCGAGCTCCCGCCGCGAATACCACTGCGAACCGAGGTCCACCGAGTCCCAGGCCGATTCCAGGGCACGATCCACCTGGTCCGGCGGGATGTGCCCGGCGAGCGCCTGCACCAACGTGTGGACGAGCGTGCCGGCGATCGCGTGCGTGGTGTCGCCGTCGCTGCCGCCGTGCCGCTCCAGCATCCAGCGCAGCGGACAGTTGTTGAGCAGCTCGATCGTGGACGGCGACAACGGCACGGGCCCGTCCTCCGGATCCCACAGTCCGGCATCCGAACTCGGGTCCGCGGTGCCGTACCACTGGTCCGGGTGCGCCCCGCGGACCCCGGCCTGCGCGAGCCGCGCGAGTTGGTGCGCCGCCCGCCGCTGCCGCTGCGGGTCGGTCTCGGCGATGTCGGGATCGCACACGACGCTGCGCAGTTCCGCCACGAGCGCCGGCAGCGCGAGAACACGCGGGGTGTCCTGCGCGACGGGCGGCACGTCCGCGTCGTCGTCGTTCTCGTCGCCGCGGAGCAGATCGTCGACGAAGCGGGAGCGGACCAGGTCGGCGTCCCCACTCGACGAGTCCACCGCCGTCACCAGCAGCGAACTGCGCGCGCGGCTGCACGCCACCAGGAACAGGCGACGTTCCTCCGCCAGCAACGGTGCGGTTCGCGAGAGCGTCCTGTCGATCTCCCCCACACCGCTGGTGAGGTCGATCAACTCCTCCGTGCCGAGCAGCGTGCCCCGGGCACCGAGGCTGGGCCACAGCCCCTCCTGTACACCGACGACCGCGACCACCTGCCACTGCCGACCCGCCGCGGAGTGCGCGCTGAGAACGGTCACGGTCTCCTGTTCCGCGACGGCCCGCGACCGCGGCGAGCCGGGAATCGCCTGCTCCACCAGGTAGTCCACGAACCCCGACAGCTGCGCCCGCGGCAGCCGGTCGACGTAGTTGGCGGCCGCGTCGAACAGTGCGACCACCGCGTCGAGATCACGGTCGGCCTGCGCGCCGATGGGTCCGCCGAACGCCGACGCCGCGGCCCAGCGGCGCTCGAGCCCCGTCGCCTGCCATGCCGCCCACAGCACTTCCTCGATGCCACGGCCGCGCTGCAGCGGCACCCGGGCACGGCGCAGCACCTTCAATACCCTTCGCAGGGACAGCGATTCGACGTCGGTGAGCCCTCGGAGCAGGTGCGCGACACCCTCCGCGTCGGGACCGTCGACGATGATCTGCCGCAACAGCTCCGCCGAGTCCCGGTCGCCACCCGACGCGAGTTCCACGCGCCGCAGTCCGCGGCGCAGGCGCCGCAGGCTCACCGGCTCGGCACCGCCGATGGGGCCGGTCAGCAGGGCCAGCGCGTCCTCGCCGGTGAACTCGCCGCCGACCAGTGCGCGCATCACCGACAGCAGCCCGGCCACACCGTGCTGGCGGGCCAGCGGCAGCTCGCTGGCCGCGGTCGTCACGGGCACCCCGGCGGCGAGCAGCGCACGCCGCAGCGGCGGCAGCACCCGGGGCACCGAGCGCGCGATGATCGCCATCTGCGACCACGGCACTCCGTCCACGAGGTGTGCCCGGCGCAGGGTGTCCGCGACGAGCGCCGCCTCCTTGGCCGGCGTGGTCAGCACCCGCACCACGACCCGGCCGGGTGCCTCGTCGTATTCGGGGCCGGCCGCGGGCACACTCGCCCCGCGATGCGGCGGATTGCCGGGCAGGCGCGCGGCGACCCGCGCGGACACGGCCGCGACCGCGGGCGCCGCGCGGAAGTTGACGTCGAGGACGACCTGCGCCGGATCGCCGCGGTCCGCGAGTTCGGTGAGGAACCGCGGGTCGGCGCCGCGGAAGGCGAAGATCGACTGGTCCGGATCGCCCACCACCGCGGTCATCGCGGTTCCGGTGCCGATGAGCCGCACCAACTGCGCGGCCTGCGGGTCCAGGTGATGCGCGTCGTCGACCAGCAGGTGCCGCACCCGCACCCGTTCCCGCTGCAGCAGATCGCGGTCGGTCGCGAACGCGGTGAGGGCCGCGCTGATCAGTTCGGCGGCGTCGAGGGCGGGTGCGGTGGCCTCGGGCGCCTCCATGCCCACCGCACCGCGCAGCAGCATGCTCTGCTCGTAGTGCATCGCGAACCGCCCGGCGGCCACCCACTCGGGCTTCGCATGCGCCCGGCCCAGCTCGATGAGGTCCTCCGGGCCCAGCCCCCGCTCGTTGGCCCGCAGCATCAGGTTCCGCAGCTCCACCGCGAAACCCGTCATGCCGAGCGCGGGCCGCAGCCGCTCCGGCCACATGTCGCCGCCGTCGGTGATGTCACCGCGCAGCAACTCGCGCAGCACCGCGTCCTGCTCGGCTCCGGTGATGAGCCGGGGCGGCGGGTTGCCGTGCGCCGCGGCCTGCAGTCGCAGCACCGCGAACGCGTACGAGTGCACCGTCCGCACCAGCGGTTCCCGCGTCGCGCGCGGGCCGGCATCCGTGCCGGTCTCCGCTTCCGCCGCGAGCAGCCCGGCGGTGATCTGCTCGCGGACCGCGGTGGCGGCGCGCCGCGACTGCGTCAGCACCAGCACCGATTCCGGGTCGGCGCCGGCCGCGATCCGGGCCACCGCGGCGTCCACGATCAGCGACGTCTTCCCGGTGCCCGGCCCGCCCAGGATCTGCCACGGGTGCCACCCGCGCCCGGGCGGCGCGCCGGTCAGCACCCGCGCCGCGTCGGGCCCCCACGTCCGGACCGCCGGCGCCGTGGCCGAGCGGCCGACGAGCCGCGCGGCCGGGGCCGCCGACTGTCGGGTGCGGGTGCCCGGTTCGGTCATGAAAGGAATCTCACCAGACGGGTCCGACATCGACCACATCCGGCATAGTGGACGCCATGCGCGGTCTCCACACCTACCTGTTCGGTACCCCGGGAGCGTCGGAGGTGCTCGCAATCCACGGCCTCACCGGGCACGGCCGCCGGTGGGAGGCCCTCGGGTCCGGCCAGCTCAGCGACACCCGCATCATCGCCCCCGACCTGCGCGGGCACGGCCGCTCGTCGTACACGCCGCCGTGGGGCCTCGACACGCATGTCGACGACCTCCTCGCGGTGCTCGACGAGCACGCGACCGGCCCGGTGGTCGTGGTCGCCCACTCCTACGGCGGCGCGATCGCGCTGCACCTCGCGCAGGCCGCGCCGGAGCGGATCCGGGGACTGGTCCTGTTGGACCCGGCGCTGGGCCTGGACCCCGAGACGATGAGCCGCATCGCGGAACTGGTCGTGGCGCACCCCGACTACACCGACGTCGCCGAGGCCCGGGCCGAGAAGCGGCACGGCGCCTGGGCCGACGTGCCCGCCGACGTGCTCGACAGCGACCTCGACGAGCACCTCGTCGAACTCGACAACGGCCGCTTCGGCTGGCGCATGTCGGTGCCCGCGGTCGTCGCGTCGTGGGGCGAGATGGCCCGCGACTTCGTCCTCCCGCCACGCGGCATCCCGACCGTGCTGGTGCAGGCGCTGCGCGTGCAGCCGCCGTACGTGACCGCGGAGTTCCGCGGCGCGCTGTCCGAGCACCTCGGTGCCGACCTCACGCTCGCCGACCTGGATTGCGACCACATGGTCGCGCACGCCAAGCCGGACGAGGTCGCGACATTCGTCCGCAAGCTGCTGTAAGGACCGTCCTGCATGGCCGCCACCACCGACGAACAGATCGAGCGCGTCCGCGAACTGGTCGCGTCGATCCCGTCGGGCAGGGTGGCCACGTACGGCGACATCGCCTCCGCTGCAGGACTTTCCAGCCCGCGAACGGTCGGATGGATCATGCGTACCGACTCCTCCGACCTGTCGTGGCACCGGGTGCTGGGCGCCTCGGGCCGACCCGCACCGCACCTCGCGCACCGTCAGCTGGCAAAGCTCGAGCTCGAGGGTGTCCCGATCCGGGACGGACGAGTCGATCTCGCGGCGGCACGGCACAGGTTCTGACCACCGATCCACACACACGTCGTCGATGCGGCAGCATTGGGCCATGACCTCCCTCGGCCTGCCCGGCGAGCCCACGGACGCGATCGTCCTCGCCGGCGGACGTGCCACCCGCATGGGCGGTGTCGACAAGCCCGCGATCACCGTCGGCGGTCGCCGCCTGCTGGACACCGCGCTCGCCGCCGCCGCCGACTGCGACCGGACCGTTGTGGTCGGGCCCCGTCGCGACGACCTGCCGCCGACCGTCGTGCAGACACAGGAGACCCCGGCCGGGTCCGGACCGGTGGCCGCGCTGTCCGCCGGACTGTCGGCGCTCCCCGGGTCGACCGACGGCCTGGTCCTCGTCCTCGCCGCGGACCTGCCGAGCCTGGACCGGGCAACGGTGCGCACGCTGGTGTCGGCTCTGCTCGACCGCCCGGACGCGGAGGCGTCGTTCGCGGTGGACGAGTCGGGCCGGATGCAGTTCCTCCTCGGCGTGTGGCGCCGCGCGTCGCTCACCGCGCGCCTCGACGCCCTCGCGGGCCGGGAGAACCAGCCGATGAGGGCCCTCGTGCCGGACCGCCGCGTCACGGTCGAATGCACCGGCGTCACCGACTGCGACACCCCCGCCGACGTCGAGCGCGCCCGGGCCGCCCACGTGCCCGCCCCGATGACCGTCACGGAGGCACGGGCAGCCGTCCGAGAGTTGCTCTCGCCCTTGCCCGTCCGTCAAGCACCGTTGTTCGAGTCCCTCGGGGCCGTCCTCGCCGCCCCGCTGGTGGCCGCCGAGGCACTGCCGCGTTTCGACGTCTCCGCGATGGACGGGTACGCGGTGGCCGGTCCGGGACCGTGGCGGCTGCGGACCGAGATCCGCTACGCCGGCGAGCCCACCGCCCTGGACCTGGGTGACGGGGATGCCGTGCGGATCGCGACCGGCGCCCAGGTCCCGAGTGGAGCGACCTGCGTGATCCGTGACGAATTCGTAGACGTCGCACCGGATTCCGTCGGCAAACTCGTGGTGCGACGACCGGGCACACCGGTGCGCGACGACACCCGCCGCCGCGGTGAGGACTGGCAACCCGGGCACCACCTCGCGAACGCCGGTACCGCGATCGGTCCGGCCGTCGTGTCCGCGGCGGCGAGCGCGGAGGTCACCGCGGGTGCGGTGCGCGGGCCGGTCCGGGCACACGTCGTGGTGACCGGTGACGAGATCCGACGCGACGGTCCGCTCCGCGACGGGCAGACCCGCGACTCCCTCGGACCGGTGCTACCGGACGTGCTGGCCCACTGCGGTGTTCGCACTGTGGCGGATACCCATCTGCGGGACACCGCGGACGGATTCGACGCGCTGCTGCGCGACGCCCGCGACACCGACGTGATCGTGGTGGTGGGCGCGACGGGCGGCGGCGCCGCCGATCAGCTGCGGGGTGCCCTGCTCCGCGCGGGCGCCCGGATCGTGGTGGCCCGGGTGAAGTGCCGACCCGGCGGATCGCAGGTGACGGCGCTGCTGCCGGACGGTCGCGTCGTGCTGGGACTGCCGGGCAACCCGGTAGCGGCGGTATCGACGCTGCTGATGATGCTGCCCGCGGTCGTCGACGGGCTCACCGCACGCGCACCGTCGGCGCCGGCGACCGGCACGGTGGTCAACGCCCCAGACGCCGCGGCCGCCGGAGTTGGAGTCACCCGGATCGTGCCCGTCGTGCGACAGTCGGACGGCACGTGGCGCGCCGACACGGTCGTCCGCACCGCACACCTGGCCGGGCTGATCGGGCGGGAGGCGCTCGCGCTCCTCCCGCCCGGCCCGCTCGACGCTCAGACCGTCGAGTTGCTGCCGCTCCCTCAGTGATTCACTGTCAGCGGTTTGCGACCATGTCCTTGGCCGCGAGGTGGCTGAACAGCATGCTGGCGCCCACCGGGTTACCGCCGCCGGGGTAGGCGTTGCCGCTCGCGGGGGCCATCGAGTTGCCCGACGCGTACAGACCCGGGATCGGGTTGCCGCTCGTGTCGAGGACGCGCGCGGTCGTGTCGGTGACCAGGCCGCCCTTGGTGCCCAGGTCGGAGATGCCGAACGTGGCCGCGTAGAACGGGCCCTGCTCGAGCGGCACCAGCGCGTTGCCGTCCTCGTTGAATGCGCGGTCGTACGGCTCGTTGCCGCGACCGAAGTCCTCGTCGACGCCGTTCGCCGCGAGCTTGTTGAACCGCTCGACGGTGGCGACCAGCGCGTCGGCCGGAACACCGATCTGCTCGGCGAGCTCGGCGATCGTGTCGGCCGTCTTCCACAGGCCGGCCTCGTAGTACTTCTCCGGCTCGACCATCGGCTGAGTGCACGAATCGATCGGCGGAATACCGCCGGTGCGGTTGTCGTAGATCATCCAGAACGGCAGCGTCGTCGTGCCGGCTTCCATCTGCTCGATGATGTCGCGGCCGGCGCGATCGTACGGCGCACCCTCGTTGGTGAACCGGACGCCCTCCTGGTTGACGAAGATGCCCGACGTGAAGCACAGCGAGAACGCCGAGTTGCCCTCAGGATGCGTCAGACCCGGCGACCACCATGCCTCGCTCATCGACGCGATGTCCGCGCCGATCTCGATCCCGGCCTGGATCGGCTTGCCCAGGTTGGCCTCCGGACCCATCGTGTCGCGACCGACACCCGGGACGCCGTACTTCGAGCGCATCGCGTCGTTGCGCTCGAAACCACCGGCGGCGACGATCACACCCCGACGCGCGCGGATCGTCTCACGCTTGCCGGCGTGGTCGACGATGACACCGACGACGGCGCCGTCCTCCACCACGAACTCCTCGAACGAGGTGCCCAGCTGCAGGTCCACACCCTGGTCGGTGAGCGCCATCAGGAAGCGGCCGATCAGCGACTGCCCGCCGAACATGTCGCCCTCGGGCAGCGGCATACCCAGACGGTCCGGCCCCGGCTGCGGACGCAGCACGTCGCGCAGCGTGCCGAGGCGGGCCGGATCCAGCAGCGCCGGCATGATGTGGCGGCCGCCGGGGCGCGACTTGGGCGCGTCGTGGAAGTAGTCGGGCCACGGGTAGGCCATGAACTCGAAGTAGCCGCCGGCGTCCTCTTCGAGGTAGTCGATCAGCGCGGGACCGTTGTCCAGGTACGCGTCCTGCAGTTCAACCGGAGCGGTGTCACCGACCACGGCACGGAAGTACTCGCGGGCGTCCTCGGGGGTGTCGTCGTCACCCGCACGCTTCAGAACGGCGTTGTTCGGGCAGTACAGGCCGGCGCCGGAGTAGGCGGTAGTGCCACCGAACTTGTCCGTCGCCTCGATGACCTTGACCGAAAGACCCTCGCGCGCAGCGGTGTAGGCGCCGGCGAGGCCGCCACCCGACCCGATCACGACAACGTCGGTCTCTTCGTTCCAATCCACCATTCAGGATCCTCCTGCTCGAGCGTCGATCCGATTCCGGACCACAGCCCGGCCGGTGGACCGACACGCTAATCCCGAAAGGCGTTGTGGTGTAGGTCATGTTCCGCTGGACGGTAATCACACAGGGAACCCTCAGGTGGGCTCCTTGTCGGCATCGGCGTCGGCGGACAGGGCCAGGTGCGGCCAATGCGCGAGGTCGGCGAGCATCTGCCGGTCGTGAGTGGCGACGACGACGGCGGCCGGCGTGTCCGACAGTGCGGCGGTGAGGTCGTCGACCAGAGACCCGGACAGGTGGTTCGTGGGTTCGTCGCAGATGAGCAGCATGGGGCGCCCGGCGAGCTGCATCGCGAGATGGAGCCTGCGCTGCTGTCCCTGCGACAGTCGCCCCACGGGCGTCCGGCGTGCCTGATTCTCCAGCAGGCCGGTCGACGTCAGCGGTATCGGTTCGACGTCGTGCCCGAGCCCCCGGATGTGGCGGTCGTAGAGTTCCTGCGCGGTCAACTCGGACTCCCAGTCGGGCACTTCCTGGCCGATCAGCGCGATCCGGGCGGCGGCTCGGCGGTGGACGCTGCCGGTGGACGGCTCCAGCACACCCGCGAGCACGTCGAGCAGTGTGGACTTGCCCGCACCGTTGCGGCCAGTCACCAGGAGTCGCTCCCCCGCATCCAGCGAGAGCGTGACGGGGGAATCCAGCCGACCCGCCACGGTGACGTCGTCACACCGCAGCAGAGGTGCGCCGGGTCGGACGGTCAGGTCCGGGAACCGCAGCCGCAGTGGCGGTTCGGGCACGGTGACGGTGTGCGCATCGAGGTCGGACCGGCGGCGGTGAAGCGCCCGGACCAGGCCCGGCGCCCGGGACTGGCGCTGGTGCTTGCCGTGGCCCTTGTCGGGTCGCCATCCGGTGCTCAGCCGATCGCGGGCGTCGGCGACGGCGTCCTGCAGGCGCGCCCGCTCGGCGAGTTGGTCCTCGTACTCGCGTTCCCATCGCTCGCGGGCGCGACGACGACCCTCCTGCCACCCCGCACGGCCTCCCGCGAAGAGTTGCGGACGGCCGTCCTGGCTCGGATCCAGGTCGAGGACCTCCTCGGCGACGTCGCGCAGGAGCGCGCGGTCGTGACTGACGACGGCCAGCCCGCCGGAGTGGGCACGTAGGCGGTCGGTGAGGAAGTCCAATCCGCCCCGGTCGAGGTGATTTGTCGGCTCGTCGAGCAGCAGTATGTCCGGTGCGGCCCCGAGCAGGCACGCCAGGCGAACTCGATAGCGTTGCCCCACCGAGAGCGTCGCCAACGGGCGCTCCCGGTCGGTGCACGCGTCGAGCGCCGACAGCGCGATGCCCACTCGCCGCTGCGCGTCCCAGGCGTCGAGCCGGGTCGCGGCTTCCAACGTCGACGCGTAGGCGTCGTCGGCTCCCGGCGCTCGGTCGGCGAGCAGGATCGTCGCGGCGTCGAGTTCCCGCAGTGCCCGCACCGCGGGCTCCACCGAATCGGCGACGAGTGCGCCGACGGTCTCGCCCTCCCGAAAAGGTATTGCCTGCTGAGCGATACCGACGGTGCCGGCCCGACTGACGGTTCCGCTGTCGGGTTGCAGGATTCCGGCGAGAACGTGCAGCAGCGTGGTCTTGCCGCGCCCGTTCTCACCGACGACCGCAAGGCGCGATCGGGAGGACACCGTGACGGAGACGTCCGCCAGAACCGGACGCGACCCGAGCGCGACACGGACCGAGGTTGCTCGCAGGTGTGCATGTGCGCCCGCGGGTAGGTGATCCGTGGACGAGAGGTGGTCATGTGTGTGGTCGGGTGTGGACAGGCCTCTTCGGCCCGTGTGGGAAACAGACACTGATACTCCGCAGCTCGAGGAAGGAGCCGGGGCAGCACGAATTACCGCCCGGCATGTCTACTCGGACGGCGGCGTGGAAGAAGTCGTCGGAATTCGGGTCGTCGCCGCCGTCAGCGGAGCGACCACTGCTTCATCGACACAGTGCCTGCATACATGCGGAGAACCTAACCGAGGCGCCGACACGGTGCCAACGAGTTTTCGGGCACAGCCGAGCGTGGACAGCGCAACCCCGACCGGGATCCCGCGGAGGTCAGCCGTCGGAGAGACCCTCCCGCTGCTGACGACCGATCCGACGCTGCTCCTCCGCGCGCTCGCGGCAGCGGCGCAGGAACTCCTCGTCGTCCTCCGACCGCTGCGCCACCTGCCGGCCCGGACGGTCGTATTCGGGGAACCCCGACGACGCCCCGGCCCGGCGCGGCGCGTACCCGCCGTCCGGCCGTCCGGCAACGAGCCACAGCACCGAACCGATCAGCGGCAGCAACAGCACGATGATCGCCCAACCGACCTTCGGGATGTTCCGCACCGCGGTCTCCTCGGCGACGATCACGTCGACGAGACACACGATCCACAGGACCATCACGATCAAACCCAGATACGGCATCCGACGCCGACCCTCCCCAGTCATCCCCGACCACAGTGAAGTCCCCGACCACACGTGCCCGACGATGAAACCAACCCGAAGGTACGTAGCGCAACTATCGGACGCGGACATTCCGGGCGCGACGCCCTCCCCGTGGCGCCTCGAAACACAGTGGCAAGGGCCGCGCGGCGCCGTTAGAGTGGTCGCCGAACGTTCTGAAGCGAGTGAGACAGGGAGGTGAGTCGATGATTGCGGTGAAGACCACTGCCGCGGGCAGTGCCCGGACCATCCTCACGTCCCGGGTCCCGGTCTGAGACGACTCCCCTTCTCGTCGACGGTGCGCACGTGTGCGTTCCGAGGGTGAAGCGCGTCGTCCGACAGGGCCCGAATCCCGAAGGGTCTCACCATGTCTTCATCACCGTCTTCACCACGATCCACCTCCACTCCCGAGTTCGACCTCGCCGCACTCGGCTGGGACGGCAGGTTCGCCGCCATGTTCACCGGGCACGCCGAACACGGACTGGTCCCGGCCCGTGTCACCCGCGTCGACCGTGGTCGCTGCGACACACTGACCGAGGCAGGCGCGGTTCGCGCCGACAGCACTGCGGTCGTCGCTCCCGACCCCGAGCACACGGTGTGCACGGGAGACTGGGCAGCGCTCCGTCCGGGTCCACGGCCCGAGTTGGTGGCACTACTCCCCCGGCGCAGCACGATCGCACGTGCGTCGGCGGATCGAACGTCACATCGACAGGTCCTGGCCGCCAACATCGACACCGTCGGCGTCGTCGCCTCGCTCGCGGCACCGATCAAACCCGGCCGGATCGAGCGGTTACTGGCCCTCGCCTGGGATGCCGGCACGACGCCGGTGATCGTGCTGACGAAAGCCGATGCCGCCGAATGTGATCCGGAAGTGGCGGCCGCCGAAACGTCCACCGTGGCGCCCGGCGTCGACATCGTCACCGTCAGTGTCCACACCGGTGCGGGCATCGAGGGCCTGGTCCGGTCGTTGTCGGGAACCACGGTGCTGCTCGGACCGTCCGGCGCCGGGAAGTCCTCGCTGGCGAACGCTCTGCTCGACACCGACCGGATGGAGACGAGCGAGGTCCGCGCGACGGACGGCAAGGGGCGGCACACCACGGTGCACCGGGAACTGCTTCCGCTTCCGGGCGGGGGCGTGATCATCGACACTCCAGGACTGCGGGGCATCGGCCTGCACGACGTCACCGACGGCGCCCGGCACGTGTTCGCCGACATCGAGGAGCTCGCCCAGGGCTGCGCATTCCGGGACTGCGAGCACCGCACCGAACCGAGATGCGCCGTGCAGGACGCGGTGACGGACGGTCGACTCGATTTCGGCCGACTCGACCGCTACCGCAGAATGCTGCGCGAGACCCAGTGGGCGGCCTCCCGTTCCGACGCACGACAGGCCGGCAAGCGCACCGCGACCGACAAGGCCATCACCCGCGACATTCGGGCCCTCTACCGGTTCCGCGACCGGCAGCGCTGACATCCACCCGAACCACAGAAATGGAAGTACGACATGAACACTCGCTCACACTGGACGACACGTCCGGAAACCGACGAGGACATACAGACTGTCAGACAGATCACCCTCGCTGCCTTCGAGACCGCCGAGGAAGCCGACCTCGTCGACGCGTTGCGCGAGGAACCGGCATGGATCGACGGGTTGTCGATGCTCACTCTCGACGAGGGTGGGAACGCCGTCGGGCATGCCCTGCTCACTCGCTGCCACATCGGCGATACCCCTGCACTGTGTCTGGCACCGTGTTCGGTGCTCCCGGCGTATCAGCGAACCGGCGCCGGTTCCGCCGCCATCCGCGCCGTCCTCGAGGCCGCGAAGGCGCGCGGTGAGCACTTCGTCACCGTCCTCGGGCATCCGACGTACTACCCGAGGTTCGGGTTCGCCCGCGCGTCCGAGCACGGCGTCGGGATGAACGTCGACATCCCCGACGACGCACTCATGGTGCTCGCCCTCGACGGACGCCGGATCCCGAGCGGCACCATCCGGTACGCCGCAGCGTTCGGCGACATCTGACCGAAGAACCGGCACGATTCCCCGAGGGGTGCGGCTCCGGCCGCGCCCCTCGGGGCCGGCGGAACCTGGGAACGTACTCCGCACACTCCCCGGCGCGTGGCGACGGCCCCGGACGAAGGAAACGCGAGCGACCACCGCCACCACGAGCAGCAGTGCAAGAACACCGATCTACCGCAGCGCGTCGGCCTGGGTATTGCGCTCGGTGTTCACGAGCGCACCGTCGGTGGCGAGGGCGTAGTCGGTACCGAGGAAGATCTCCTTCGCCGCGGCCGAGTCCTTCGTCACGTAGTCGAGGAAAGCGACTTCGAGGGCCGGGAACACGGAGTTGGCGGGGCCGTCCATGGGCTTGCCGTGACTCGCGCCACGCACCGTTGTCAGCCACGCGGGCGCTTGCACCTGCGGATACTGCACGAGCGACGGCCAGCCTGCCGGGTGAACGATGAAATCCGCGCTGCCGGTGACGATCAGCGTCGGCACCGTCGACGGCGGCACCCCGATGCCGAGCGTCGCGGGACCGGGCTCGACCGCAAGGGCACCGACGACACGGAAGTCCGGGTCGAACTGCGTGCCGACCTCTTGCAGGCGCCCGCCGGAGATCAGCGCGGAGCCACCGCCGGCGGAATGGCCCGCGACGACCGTGCGGGTCAGGTCGATGTGGCCGTACAGCGGGCCGGCCTCGTCGGCGTTCGCCGCCGCCGCGGCCTGCGCGCCCATCTCGTGTGTGAGGCCGAACCAGTTGACGAGCGAGTAGTTGACCGCGACGACGTAGCCGTGGCTCGCCAGGTGCCGAGCGGTGGAGTCGTAGATCCCCGGTTCGACCAGGATGCCGGGCGTCCACAACACGAGCGGCACCGCGCCGAGTTCGGCAATGTCGTCGGGGTAGTAGAACTCCACACCGACGGGGCTGCCCAGACCGGAGTCGGGGAAGGTGCCGAAACACTTCATCTCGTCCTGCACGTCGAAGCCGAGGCGGACGACGCGCACGTACAGCTCGGTCAGGCCCGCGCAGTCCTGCGGGTTACGGGTCTGGGTAACAGGATGTGGGCCCGCAACGCCGAACTGCTGCTGGATCGCCGACTCGGAAGCGGGGACCACACCCATCGGCGTGAGGCCCAGCGAGCCCGTGCCCGAAGCGGCGGCGAACGGCGCAGCGAGGGCCGGTGTGAGGACGAGGGCAGCAGCCGTGAGGCCCGTACCGAGCATGCGGGCGACGGTGTGACGCATGAGTGCCTTCCTGCGATGGTGGCTGATCACGACCATCTTGATCACGACCATCTCGATCACGACCATGCTGCCATGCGCGTTTCACCCCACGTGACTCACGGCTTCGCAACTGATCGACGACCCAGGACGAAGGAGCCCCACGCAATGGCGGCTCCGAGTAGAACCACAAGCACCACAACGACATAGAGCCACGCAGGTAGGCCGGCCTCGTCGGCCTCCACCGCGGCCTGGGGCTCGGCGTCGGCGCCCGACGTCGGCGCCTGGGCCGACGGCAGCGCCTTCGACGCGTCCGAGACGTTCGTCGAGAGCCCCTGGACCACACCGGTGATCGGTCCGGTGCCGTCCACCAGCTGGCCGGTTCCGTCGGCGAGGGCCTTGCCGCCGTCGTCGAGGAGAACCAGCCCGTCACTGAGCTGCCGCGCGCCGTCCGCGATCTGACCCACACCGCTGACGAACTGAGCCGACGGATCGTTGAGTTCGTACGACAGCTGACGTGCCCCGTCCTCGAGCATCGTGAGCTGTACGAGGGTGTCCGGCCCCATCCCTTCGGCGTCGAGTTGCGCGACCAGGTCGGTGACCCGGGCGGACGCGCCCTGCGCCACCGGGTCCGGGGACGCCGACAAGGCCGCCGCGACCTGGCGCAGCGAGCCAGTGACCTGACCCTGGATCTCCCCCAGCCCGCTCAGGCGGTCGACCACCTCGTCGACACCGCCGCTGATCTGCTGCGCGCCGTCGCCGAGAAGCCCGACGCCGCCGCTGAGTTCAGTCAACCCGCTCGAGAGTTGACCAGCCCCGTCGCGCGCCTGCCCCAGCCCGACCGAGAGTTGGTTGGCACCGTCGTCGAGTTGGCGGCCGCCGTCGACCAACTGGCTCACGCCGCCGCTGAGCAGCGACAGCGGCAGGCTCGTCTGCTGCAGGCTGCGCCGAGCCTGCGCCAGCGCGTCCGCGCCCGGATCCGCCTGCGGCGCCTGCTCGGCGGACCCGGGGTCGGCGGTCGAGCCGGGGTCGTCGGCCGTCGCGGTGAAGTAGATGACGGCGCCGACCACGGCAACGACGAGGAGACCGAAGATCATCGCAACCTGCCGAGCCGAGAGCCTGCGGCGGGCATTTTCGTGTTCGCTCATAGGTCCGCGAACGGTAGTCGCGCCGATTAAGCGATCTCTGAGATGGAGATTCAGCTCACGCGGTCGCGGCCTCCGCCGCGGCATCGGTGATCGCCGCCGCGTCCTCCGCCCCGAACTTGTCCTCGAGGGTCTCGGGCGAGTAGTCGAGGTCGATCTCCTCGACCGAGCGGCCCCGGGCGGATTCGATCGCTCCGAGGCGCCGCTGCGCGCGGTCCGCGGCGTACGCGACGAACTCGTCGGGGTCGAGGCCGAACGGCTGCTCCTCGAACTGGTCGTTGACCCACTGGATCATGCCGAGTGCGTGCGGGAGCAACTCCCCCATCCGCTCCTGCACCAGATCCCAGTTGCGGTCGTCGGCGGCCACGTGCCGACGGCAGGTGAAGGTGCCCCACGCCATGTGCCGGCGTTCGTCGTCGCCGATCCGTTTGATCAACTCCTGCATGCCCGGCAGGATTCCGCGCTTGGTACATACCCTCTGCCACGCGTAGTAGCCGGTGAGCGCGAGGCTGCCCTCGATGACGTGGTTGTAGGTGACGGACGCCCGGATCTGGTTCGCCGGACTCGGATCGGTCTCGAGGGCCCGCAGCGATCGGGGCAGTTCCTCGTAGAACAGCGTGCGGTAGAAGGGGTTCTCCGCGACGAAGGGATGCAGGTCGCCGGTGAGCCCCACCGCGTCCATCCACAGCCGGAACACCTGGGTGTGCTTGGCCTCCTCGAAGCAGAACTGCGTCAGGTACATCTCGTCGCCGAAGCGTCCCTCGGCGGCCATCGCCCTCATGAACGGCTGGATGTCCTCGGTGACGGCTTCCTCGCCGGCGATGAACTGCGCGCACAGGTACGTCGCGCTGCGCTGCTGTTCGCTGTTGAGTTCCAGCCAGTCCTCGGCGTCCTGCGTGAAGTCGAGGTCGGTGGGATTCCAGAACTTGGCGTTGCCCTTCACGAACAGCCTGAGGGGAAACGCGTCCCAGTTGAGTCCGCCCTGGCGGAGTGAACTGAAGCCCTGCCTGTCGACTGATGTCGCGGTCATCTGAAGAACCTTCTTCCCGGCCTGCGCCGACGTCCGCCTCGCACGCTCCGAGTCCTGGACCTGGAAGTGTCGGTCGGCCGAGCGTGCCCGGTCGTTCTTCACCGTAGTCCGGTACCCGCGGAATCGGGGCAGTTCCTGCACACCACTGCGCAAGATCCGTGCGTCCCCCGGGTACGCCGATGTGCCGCCCGTCACTTCCCTTGTCGTATGTTCCAGGAAGGCACATACCGAAGAAGGAGTGGGCGCACCCATGAACGAATCGATCGCTTTCCTCACCCGCGACGGGGACGGTTTCTCGCCGCTGCCACTGGGGATCAGCAAATGGTCGTCCGACATGATCAACGGGCCCGCACTCACCGGACTGCTCGCCCGCGACATCGAGAACGATCACGGCGCAGAGGGATTCGTTCCGGCCCGGCTCACGGTCGACCTGTTCCGGCCCGCGCGCGCCGAGCGGATCGACGTCGTGACCCGCAGCGTGCGGACCGGCAACCGTATCCGCGTCGCCGACGGCGAACTGCTGCAGAAGGGTGAGCCCGTCGCACGGGCGACGGTGGTCTTCCTGCGCCGCGGCGTCCAGCCGCCGGGGGAACTGTGGACCCGGCCCGAGAGCCCGCAGCCGCCGCCGCTCAGCCTCCTCGAACCGCTGCAGGCGCCGTCACATCCGTGGATCGGAAGCGACGACCACCCCGCCGGCTGGTCACCGTCGCTGGGAGATCACGAGGGGGCGAGCCGGAAGCGCATATGGCAGTACCAGGTTCCCGTGGTCGCGGGCGAGGAGCCGTCACCGTTCGTGCGTGCCGCGATGGTCGGCGAGACGACGAGCCTGATGACCAACTGGGGAACCGAGGGAATCGGCTTCATCAACGCCGACCTCACGTTGGCGCTGTCACGGCTGCCCGAGGGACCGGAGATCGGCCTCGAGGCCGACAATCACATCAGCGTCGACGGCATCTCCATCGGCAGCACCACGATGTTCGACCGGCTCGGGCCGATCGGTACCTGCATCGTCAGTGCACTGTCGAACGCGCAACGCCAACTGGGCTTCGCGCGCTGAACCGCTCCGCGATCAGGTCGACGATCGCCGGGTCCGCACCCAGCGGCGCGGCGACACCGTCGGCGCCGGCCTGGTGAAGTCGGGCATGGAACAGACCCGGCGCGAGCAGGTAGGACGCGACGAACACCCGACGCTCCCCCTCCGATCGCAGGCGCTCGACGACCTCGGGCACTGTCGGCGACCTGGTCGCGATGTAGGCGACGGGGACCTCGCGGCGCACCCGAACCGAGAGCATCGCGGCGGCTCGCCGGACGTCGTGGCGGGCCCGCGGATCCGACGAACCGGCGGCGGCCAGCACGATGGCGTCTCCTGGCCGCCAACCGGATTCGCGTACGCGTAGCTCCAGGACCTTCGCGAGGACCGGGTGGGGGCCGAGCGCCTTCGTGACGGTCACACCGGGGTGCCGACTCTCGGCGACGAGGCGCGGCACGTCGGTGTGGACGTGGTAGCCCGACGCCAGGAACGCCGGGACCAGCACCGCGGGACCGTGGACGTCGCGCAGCACCTCGGCCGGCGAGGGCCCCACCACGTCGACGAACGCGGTGCGCACCGGCCCGATCCGATCGGCCACCGCGGCAGCGAGTTCCGCGACGGTGTCGACCCCGACCCGACTGCGGGTGCCGTGCGCGACCAACACGAAGGCGGGGCCGGTCACGGTCGGCTCGGCTCGAGCAGTCGGTCGTAGTCCGCCGGATCCAGCGCCAACCGATACCCACGCTTGACGATCGTCTGCACGGCCTTGGGCGCACCGAGATGGCCGCGCAACCGCGCGATCGCCGTCTCCACCGCGTGCGTGTCGTCGCTGCCACCGGGCAGCGCCGCCAGCAGATCCGCACGAGAGACCACCAACCCGGGCCGTTCGGCCAGGCGGCGCATCAACACCATGCCCGCGGGTGGCAGTTGCCGGACCTCACCGTCGACGACGACGCAGTTACCCCGCACGCTGATCTCGTGCCCGCCCGCACGAAGCCGGCCGGCCCGCCGCGGCAGTTCCTCCGCGATGTGCCGGGCCAGCGACCCCAGCCGCGACCGGCCCGGAGCGGTGGTCGGCACCCCCAACGAGGCGAGCGGTGCCGCCGTCACCGGACCCACGCACACCGCCGCGACACCGCCACCGAGCGCCCGCAACAGCGGCTCGAGCATCCCGGTCTCCTTGGCCCGCCCCAGGATCGAGGCCACGGCGGGCGCACTGGTGAAGCTCAGGGCGTCGAGTCCGCCCGTCGCGGCGCAGTCGATCATCCGGTCCAGCGCGGTGCAGTCGTCGGGCGGTGTCCAGCGGTACACGGGCACCGCGATGACGTCGGCGCCGGCCGACCGCAGCGCGGCACAGAAGTCCGGGATCGGTTCCCACTCCGTCGTCGCGCCGTGCAACTGGACCGCGATGCGCCGCCCGGCCACGCCCTCCGCGAGCAGATACTCGAGCACCTCGGCCGACGATTCCGACTCCGGCGACCACTCCTCACGCAGGTCGGCCGCCCGGACGGCGCCCTTCGCCTTGGGGCCGCGGGCGATGATGCGGCTGGCCCCCAGCGCGATGAGCAACTGCTCGGCCCGGCCCCAGCCCTCGGCCGCCCCCATCCAGCCGCGGAACCCGATGCCGGTCGTCGCGACCACGACGTCCGGAGGATCGCCGACGACCGCATCCGTCACCCGCGCCAGTTCGGCGTCGTCGGCGAGCGGGATGATCCGGATCGCGGGCGCGTGCACGACGTCGGCCCCGCGCCGCGTCAGCAGTGTCGCGAACTCGTCGGCCCGCCGCGACGCGGTGATCCCGACCGTGAATCCACGCAGTTCGTCGCCGGTCGGCGGGACCCCTGCCGTCACGGTGAACCTTCCCTCGTCGGGATCACACACACCTGCACGACGTCGTCGCCGCGACCGCGAACCACCCGCACCGGGTACACGGGCAACCGGACCCCGTCGTCGTCGAGGCAGCGCCCGTCGTTGAGCGAGAACACCTGTTTGAGCAGTGGAGACGCCACCGTCGGCTCGCCACCGCGGTCCCCCACCAGGCCGCGGGACATCACCGCGGCCCGCCCGAACGGATCGATGTTGCCCACCGCCCGCAGGCTCCCGTCCGCCAGCAGGAACAGCGCCGCCTGCGCACCGCCCCGCAGCAGCACGGCCACGCCGCGGCCGGGGATCAGGTGCCCCCGCGCGCACGCCGACGTCCAGTGCCGCTCCTCCGTGACGAAGGCCGTCTCGTGGGTGTCGGTCGTGCCGGACACCCAGCTTTCCATCACCGTCATCGCAGTCCTCCCTGTGCTGTTGCTCATTGAACGGTCGGGTTGTTTCTTCGGGGTTACCCGGCGATTACCGGCGCGAGGAGCTTTCCCGCCTCCCGTCCGGAACGTCCGGAATGCCGATCAGGACCGGGATCCTGCGCGGGCCGGAGTCGTCGAACGCCACGGTCGGATCGGGCACCTCGGGGGCGTTGACGAAGGAGACGAACCGCGACAGCTTCTCGGGATCGTCGAGCACGCCCGCCCACTCGTCGCGGTAGCCGGCGACGTGCCGGGCCATCGCGTCCTCGAGTTCGTCGGCGATGCCGAGGCCGTCGTCGCACACCACCGCGGCCAGGTGTTCGAGGCCGCCCTCGAGCGACTCGATCCACGGCGCGGTCCGCTGCAGCCGGTCGGCGGTGCGGACGTAGAACATGAGGTAACGGTCGATGTACCGGATCAGGGTGGCGTCGTCGAGCCCACCGGCCAACAGCTGCGCCTGCCGCGGGGTCTGCCCGCCGTTGCCGCCGACGTAGAGGTTCCAGCCGCTCTCGGTCGCGATGACGCCGACGTCCTTGCCGCGCGCCTCGGCGCACTCGCGCGCACACCCCGACACCCCGAACTTGATCTTGTGCGGCGCCCGCAGCCCGCGGTAGCGGTTCTCGAGCCGCACCGCCATGCCCACCGAGTCCTGGACGCCGTACCGGCACCACGTGGACCCGACGCAGCTCTTCACGGTGCGCAGCGACTTGCCGTACGCCTGACCGGATTCCATACCGACGTCCACGAGCCGGCGCCAGATCTCCGGTAGCTGCTCCACCCGCGCGCCGAACAGGTCGATGCGCTGACCGCCCGTCACCTTGAGATACAGACCGTAGTCCCGCGCGATCTCACCGATCGTGATGAGCTGTTCCGGCGTGCACTCCCCTCCCGGCATCCGCGGCACCACAGAATAGGTACCGTTGCGCTGGATGTTGGCGAGGAAGTGGTCGTTGGTGTCCTGCAGCGACGCCTGCTCGCCGCCCAGTACGTGCTCCGACGACGTCGACGCCAGGATCGACGCGACGACGGGTTTGCAGATGTCGCAACCCGTTCCGGTGCCGTACTGCCCGATCAGCCCGGAGAACGTGCGGGTACCGGTGGCGCGGACGATCTCGAACAGCTCGGCCCGCGACTGCGTGAAGTGCTCGCACAGCGCCTTCGACAGCTCCACGCCGGACGACGCGAGCAGTGCCTTCACCGTCGGCAGGCACCCGCCGCACGTGGTCCCGGCGCCGGTGCACGACTTCACCGCCGCGACGTCGCACGCCCCGTCGGTGATCGCCGCACAGATCGCCCCCTTGGTCACGGCGTTGCACGAGCACACCTGGGCGTCATCGGGAAGTGTTCCCGCGCCGGGCTTCTCACCGGCCGGCGAGATCAGCGCGGCCGGGTCGCCGGGCAGTTCCCGGCCGACCAGCGGACGCAGCGAGCCGTACGCCGACGCGTCGCCGACCAGGATCCCGCCGAGCAGGGTCCTCGCGTCGTCGGAGACGACGAGCTTGGCGTACGTCCCCTTCGCGGCGTCGCTGAGCACCACCTCGAGGGCGCCCGGTGTGACGGCGTGGACGTCGCCGAAGCTCGCGACGTCCACACCGAGCAGCTTGAGCTTGGTGGACAGGTCGGCGCCGGGGAACACCGCATCGCCGCCGAGCAGGCGGTCGGCCACCACCTCGGCCGTCGTGTAGCCGGGTGCGACCAGGCCGTAGCAGCGCCCCTCCACTGCGGCGCACTCTCCCACCGCGAATACCGCGGGATCGGATGTGACGCAACCGCTGTCGGTGAGGATGCCGCCGCGTTCGGCGATGTCGAGACCGGCGTCGCGGGCCAGCCGATCCTGCGGGCGGACACCCGCCGAGAACACCAGCAGCGCGGCGTCGATCACCGACCCGTCGGACAGTTCCACCCGGACGCCGTCCGATCCGTCGGTGATCGAACCGATTCCCGTTCCGGTGTGCAGTGTGAGCCCGAGGTCGGTCACGAGGCGGGCCAGCACCGCACCACCGCCCTCGTCGACCTGCAACGGCATCAGCCGGGCGTTGTGCTCCACGACGTGTGGCGACATCCCCAACTGGCGCAGCGCGTTCGCGGCCTCGAGCCCGAGCAGGCCGCCGCCGACCACGACGCCGACGGCGCCCGGCCCGGCAGCCTCCGCGCGGGCCCGGATGCCGTCGAGGTCGCCGGGGGTGCGGTAGACGAAGCACAGGTCGTGATCGTGTCCGGACACCGGCGGGACGAACGGGTACGAACCCGTCGCCAGCACCAACGCGTCGTAGGCCAACGTCTCGCCCGTCGACGTCGTCACGGTGCGCGCGTCCCGGTCGATCGCGTCCGCCCGCACCCCCACCCGCAGGTCCACGGCGGGATCGCCGGCGAAGTCGTTGCCCGCCAGGGCGAGTTCCTTCGCATCCCAGGAGCCGACGTACGACGACAGCGCCACCCGGTCGTACGCCGGCAGGGCCTCCTCGCACAGCACGGTCACCGACCAGGCGTCGGCCTCGTCGCGCGCCCGCAGCGCCTCCACGAAGCGGTGGCCCACCATGCCGTGTCCGATCACGATCGCGGTCCGTTCGTTCATGCCGCACCTTCCTTCCGGGACGGTGTTTCTCGTTCGTCGTGGGTCTCGTCGTCGTTGTGGGGATCCCCGACCTGGGGGTCACTGCTCCGCAGCCACTCGCAGATGCCCTCCACCGCGGCACTGCATCCGCCGCACCCCGTCGTCGCGCGGGTCGCGGTCGCCAGCGCGGCCGGCGACCGCGCCCCGGACCGCCACGCGACCGTGAGATTCGATTTGGTCACCGAGTTGCAGCGGCAGATCACCGCGCCGCCCGGCATCCCGGCGGGGCTCACCGATTCGGTGGCCGCGGCGCCGCGGCCGGTCAGCAGCACCATGCGGTCGTGCGGCACCGGCAGTCCGGCGTCGAACAGTTGGGTGACGGTGCCGACCACGTCGGGGCTGCCGAGCAGGACCGCGCCGACGATCCGCTCGTCGCGCACCACGACCTTGGCGTAGCGTCCGCGCGCCGGGTCGGCGACGGTGAGCACCTCGTGGTTCTCGCTGTGCAGGTCGGCACCCACGTCCCCCATCGACGCGAGGTCGATGTCGTGGGCCTTGAGCCGGGTCACCGTCTCGCTGCCCCGGTACTCGGATTCCGGATCGGCGCCGGTGATCCGGTCGGCCACCACCGCGGCCTGCTCCCAGCCGGGCTGCACCAGCCCGTACACCTCGCCGCGATGCTGCGCGCACTCCCCGATCGCCCACACGTGCGGGGCACTGGTGCGCAGTCCGTCGTCGACGACGACGCCGTGGTCGACGACGACACCGGCATCGCGCGCCAACGCGGTGTCGGGCCGGATCCCCGCCGTGAGCACCACCAGATCGGCCGGCAGTTCGGTGCCGTCGTCGAGGACGAGCAGGCGTTCAGTGCCGTTGCCGCGCAGCGTCTTCGCGCGCCGGTTCAGCAGCAGCCGCATGCCCAGGCCGGTGAGCACACGGGTCAGGACCGTGCCGCCACCCGCATCCATCTGCCGTTCCATCGGCACCGCCTTGGGGTGCACGACGGTGACGTCGACGCCGCGCAGCAGCAGCCCCCGGGCCGCCTCGAGACCCAGCAGGCCGCCGCCGAGCACCACCGCCCGGCACCCCGGCGCCGCGGCGTCGGCGATCCGGTCGCAGTCCTCGACGGTTCGGAACGCGACCACCCCGGCGGCGGCGACGTCCAGCCCCTCGACCGGCGGCACGAACGATGTGCTGCCCGTCGCGAGGACCACCTCGTCGTAGCCGAGCACCGTGCCGTCGCCGCCGCGCACCACCCGCGACCCGGTGTCGACCGCCTCCACCCGCACCCCGATGCGCACGTCGACGTGGTTGCGCGCCCACCAGTCGTCCGGCCGCAGCCGGGTGTCGCGCGCGGTGATGCTGCCCGCCAACACGTTCGACAGCAGGATCCGGTTGTACGCGGCGCGCGGCTCCGCGCCGAACACCACGACCTCGAGACGCGCGGGGTCGCGTTCGTGGCGGCGCAACTCCTCGGCCAGGCGCGCACCCGCCATGCCGTTGCCGACGATCACCACGCGCCGGGTCACGGCCGAACCCCCGCCCCTGCCTCGAGGCGGACCGCGCACACCTTGAACTCCGGCATCCGGCTCGTCGGGTCGAGGGCCGGATTCGTCAGCAGGTTTGCCCGCGCGTCGCCCGCGAAGTGGAACGGCAGGAAGACGGTGTCCAGCCGCATCGACTCGTCGCACCGGACCGACGCCGCCACCCGACCGCGCCGGGCCACCACCGTCGCAGCGTCGCCGTCGCGCAGTCCGACGCGGGCCGCGGTGTCGGGATGGACCTGGACGAACATCGGTCCCGCGGCCGCCGCGAGTTCGGCCACCCGCCGGGACTGCGCGCCCGACTGGTAGTGCGCCAGAACCCGTCCCGTGGTCGCGAGCAGCGGGAACTCGGTATCCGTCGGCTCGGCGGGACCGCGATGCTCGACGGCGGTGAACCGCGCCCGCCCGTCGTCGGTCGCGAACCGGTCCAGGAACAGCCGCGGCGTCCCCGGATGCGCGACGTCGGGGCACGGCCAGTGCAGCGCCTCGCCCGCATCCAGCCGCGCGTACGTGACACCCGCGTAGTCGGCGACACCGCCCGCCGACGCGCGGCGCAGTTCGTCGAACACCACCTCCGGCGAGGTCGGGAACCGGGACGCGGGTTGCCCGAGCCGAACGGCCAACTCCCGCCACACCTCGAGCTCACCGCGCGCCCCGTCCGGCGGGGTCGTTGCGCGACGACGGCGCAGCACCCGGCCCTCGAGGCTGGTCATGGTGCCCTCCTCCTCGGCCCACTGCAGGACCGGCAGCACCACGTCGGCCATCGCGGCGGTCTCCGACAGCAGGAAGTCGCACACCACCAGCAGGTCCAGCGAGCGCAGGCGGTCGACGACGTGGCCGGCCCGCGGCGCCGACACCGCGAGGTTGGCGCCGTGCACCATCAGGGCGCGGGGACCGTCGGGGCGGCCGAGGGCGTCGAGCAGCTCGTACGCGCTGCGCCCCGGTCCGGGTAGGTCCGCCGGGTCGATTCCCCACACCCGCGCAACATGTTCGCGGGCAACGGGATCGGTGATCTTGCGGTACCCGGGCAGCTGGTCGGCCTTCTGCCCGTGTTCGCGGCCCCCCTGCCCGTTGCCCTGCCCCGTGACGGCGCCGTAGCCGCTGCCGCGGCGTCCCGGCAGGCCCAGCGTGAGTGCGAGCGCGATCCACGCCGAGACGGTGTCGGTGCCGGTCGCGTGCTGCTCGGCGCCGCGGGCGGTGAGGACGTAGGCGCCGGTGTCGTTGCGGCGGGAGCGCGACAGGATCTCCACCGCCCGGCGCAGCGACGCGACGGGCACGCCGGTGACGCGTTCGGTGCGCTCGGGCCACCACTGTGCCGCCGCGAGCCATGTGTCGCCGAACCCGTCGGTTCGCGCCTCGACGTACTCCCGGTCGAGGTGGCCTTCCGTGACCGCGAGGTGCAGCATGCCCAGGGCCAGCGGCAGATCCGTGCCGGGCGCGAGTTGCAGGTGCAGTCCCCCGCCGGCCAGCGCGCGTTCCACCGTGGCGGTGCGGCGGGGGTCGGCGACGATCAGCCCGCCAGAGTCGGCGGCGGCCGTGAGGTGCCCGACCAGGGGCGGCATCGTCTCGGCGACGTTGCCGCCGGCGAGCAGGATCGCCTTCGCCGACGTCAGATCCGAGACCGGGAACGGCAGTCCGCGGTCGAGCCCGAACGCGCGGATCCCCGCCGCGGCCGCCGACGACATGCAGAACCGGCCGTTGTAGTCGATGTTCGACGTGCCGAGCGCGACGCGCGCGAACTTGCCGAGCATGTACGCCTTCTCGTTGGTGAGCCCGCCACCGCCGAAGATCCCGACCGCGTCCCGTCCGCCCGCGTCCTGTGCGGAACGGAAGCCGTCCACGACCCGGTCCAGCGCCTCCGGCCACGTCGCCCGTCGCAGCGTGCCCGCGTCGCGCACCAGCGGGGTCGTCAACCGGTCGGGGTGGCGCAGCAGTTCGGCGCTGGTCCACCCTTTCTGGCACAGTCCGCCCCGGTTGGTCGGGAACTGGCGTCCGGCGACCGTCACGCTCCCGGCCTCGCGCGTGAGCGTCATCGCGCACTGCAGACCGCAGTACGGGCAGTGCGTCGCCGTCGCGGCGGCGAGGGTGGCCGTCATGACGACACCGCAATCGGCTGTCCGGCAGTCGCTTCCGAAACCGACGGGCGGCGCAGGAACACGAACCACGTGACGATCGCGCACACCACGTAGAAGCCGAGGAACACCCAGAAGGCCATCGTCGCCGACTTCGCGGGACTGCTGTACGACGCCCGCAGCACCAGGTTGATGCCGACGCCGCCGAGACCACCGACGGCACCCGCGAACCCGATCAGGGCGCCGGACATGTTGCGCGACCATGCTGCCCGGGCCGGTTGGTCCAGCCCGGCGAGTTCGCGGGAGCGCGCCTCGAAGATCGACGGGATCATCTTGTACACCGAGCCGTTGCCGAGGCCCGAGAGCACGAACAGCACCACGAACCCGATCACCAGCGCCGTCATCGCGCCGGCGCCCGCGGCACCGGGCGTGCTGTCGTCGACGGTCCCGGCCGCGACGAGCACCGCCGTCGCGAACACCATGGTCACGAACGTGTACAGCGTGATCCTGCCCCCGCCGATGCGGTCGGCCAGCCTGCCGCCGATCGGGCGGGCGATCGACCCGAGCAGCGGCCCGAGGAACGCGATCTGCGCGGCGTGCAGCGCGGCCTGCGCGGGACTGGCGCCACCGGCGAGGAAGTTGATCTGCAGCACCTGACCGAACGCGAAGCTGAAACCGATGAACGATCCGAAGGTGCCGATGTAGAGGAAGCTGACGATCCACGACTCGCGGATCCGCAGTGCCTGCGCCATCGAGCGCAGGTCCGCCTTCTGGTTGCCGAGGTTGTCCATGAACAGGGCGGCGCCGACCGCGGCCACCGCGATCAGCACGAGGTACACCGCGCACACGAGATACGGGGCGGTATTGCCGGCGGTCGCGATCACCAGCAGACCCACCAACTGGATCACCGGTACACCGATGTTGCCGCCACCCGCGTTCAGTCCCAGCGCCCAGCCCTTGAGCCGCTGCGGGTAGAAGGCGTTGATGTTCGCCATCGACGACGCGAAGTTGCCGCCGCCGACGCCCGCGGTGGCGGCCACCAGCAGGAACGTCGTGTACGACGTGCCGGGATGCATCACGAACCACAGCGTCAGCACGGTCGGGATCAGCAGCACCAGAGCGCTGAACACCGTCCAGTTACGGCCGCCGAACCGGGCGGTGGCGACGGTGTACGGAATCCGCAACACCGAGCCGACGAGGGTCGGGACCGCGACCAGGAAGAACTTGCCGGCCGCGTCGATGCCGAACACGTCGGTGGGCATGAACAGCACCATCACCGACCAGATCGACCAGACGGAGAAGCCGACGTGCTCGGCGACCACCGACCACACGAGATTGCGGCGGGCGATGTCCTTGCCGCCGGCCTCCCACGCGTCGACGTCCTCGGCGTCCCAGCGCGCGATGTAGTGCCCCTGCACCACCGGCGCGTGCGCATCCGGTGCTGTGGACCGATCGGAGAGTGTGGTCACCTGGGCCTCCTACCTGTGTGGGAAACCCCAAGGTAGGAGGCCGATGTTGCCGCGGTGATGCCCCCGATGACCCGTCCGTCAACTCTCGCTCACCCGCGCAGATCCGGGCAGTGAGGTCTACGGACCTGCAGGTCAGGCGGTCTTGCCGCCCCAGCTGTCCTCGAGCATGCGCGGCTTGCACGCCGCCCACGCGGAGATCAGGACGACGACGACGGCGACGCCGAGCAGCGCGAACGGTGCACCCCACCCGCCGGTGGACTCGTGCAGCACGCCGAACAGCAACGGCCCGATGCACGCGACGGTGTAGCCGATGCCCTGCGTGAAGCCGGACAGCGCGGCCGACCCGGTGTGGGTGCGGGTGCGCAGGTTGATCAGCGTCAGCGACATCGGGAACGTGCTGGGCCCGAGCCCGATGATGATCACCCACAGGATCGGCACCGACATCGGCGCCAGGAACAGCCCGGTGAAGCCGATCGCGTAGCAGACCGCGCAGCCCACGACGATCGGGAACGGGTTCCGCATCCGCGCGCACACGGTGGGCGCGCCGAACGCCGCGATCAGACCCATCAGCGAGAACAGTGCGACCATGCTGCCGCCGAACGACTCGCTCGCTCCCGCCTCGGTGAGGATCTCGGGGATCCACGTGAACATCGAGTACGTGATGAGCGAGGTCATGCCGAACATGCCGGCCATGCCCCAGCCCACCGGCGAGCGCCACGGTCGGCCGGGCGCATGCTCCGCCGGCAGCGTCGCGGCGGTGGTCGCGGCGGCTGTGTCTGCAGAGGTCTTCTTGCGGCCGCGGGCGAGGATCATCAGCCACGGCGCGGCGGCCGCGAACCCGAGCAGCGACCACACACCGAGCGAGATGCGCCAGTCGAACGCGTCCGCGAGCGGCACCGCGACCGTCGCCGGCAGGATCGTGCCGATCTGCGCGCCCGTGATGTAGATCGAGCTCATGAGCGCCAGACGATCGCTGAAGTACCGCTTGACCAGCGGCGGGATCACGACGTTGCCGATGCCCATGCCGCCGAGCGCGAGCGCCGACAGCGCGAGCAGCGACCACGTGTCGCCGACCATCGCGCGGGTGAGCATGCCGACGCCGGCCATCATCATCGCCAGCAGCGCTGTCCATTCGAGCCCGAGTCGGCGCGCGATTGCCGGGGTGAGCAGACCGAACACGGCGAACATCGCCGTGGGCACCATGCCGAATACGCCGACGACGGTGGACGAGAAACCGAGGTCGTCACTGATCTGCGACGCGAGCGGCGTGAACGACGTGACCGCCAGACGCAGCGTCAGCGCCGACATGGCGATGGCCGCGAAAACCAGTACCCGGCCCGCGAGCAGGGGCTGCGGTCCTCGTATGGGTGTGGACGTCGCGGACGCGGTCATCTACTGCCTCGTTCCCGTGGGAGATGGTGAATGGGGAGTGCCCGGCCCGAACGGCCTTTGCACTCGACCCGAGAAATCATAGGATGACCGGACGAAAGTGTGCAAAGCATAATTCGTGAGACGACCGCCTACCCCGCAGGAGCGCCGTGCAACCCGTCCGCCGCAGCACCCTGATCGCCCAGGTGACCGAACAGCTCCGTGACGAGATCCGGTCCGGTAACTGGCCGGTCGGGACGCGCATCCCCACCGAGCCCGAGCTGTCCGAGCTGACCGGGACCGGTCGCAACACGGTGCGCGAGGCCGTTCAGGCCCTCGTCCATTCAGGACTGCTCGAACGGCGCCAGGGTTCGGGGACCTTCGTGCTCGCCGACTCCGAGGTCAGCGGCACCCTCGGCAAGTACTTCGCCGGAGCCCACGAACGCGACGTGCTCGAGCTCCGCCAGTCGCTCGACGTGACCGCGGCCGGCCTGGCCGCGCAACGCCGCGACAACTCCGACATCGAGACCCTGCGCGGCCTGCTCGACGATCGGATCACGGCGTGGGAGTCGGCCGACCTGCACACCGCGATCGCCGCCGACATCGCGCTGCACCGGGGCATCGTCGCGGCCAGCCACAACCGCGTCTACCTCGAGTTCTACGACTCACTGTTGCCCGCGATCGAGGCGACGGTCCTCAAGCATGTGTCCGCCACCGGGGCCGCCTTCCACGACGAGCACAGTTCGCTGGTCGAGGCCGTGATCGCCGGCGACGCCGACCGCGCCGTCGGGGCCGCCCGCTGCTTCTTCGACGAACTGCTCGCCGGGTACGCGAACGAACGCTAGAGGATCAGGCGCACCAGTTCGGCGGTACGCATCAGGCCGGGCAGCGCATCGGGCGTGGACCGCGGGTGCAACGTGTGCACCGACAGCCGGAACAGCAACGCCCGCAGCAGCATCTGCGGCCACTCCGGCAGGTCTTCCCAGCGTCCGATCAGGCCCTCGTCGGCGCCGCCCCACGACAGCGCGTCGACGACGGCCACCCCGGCCGCCCACGGCGCGGGACGCCAGTACGGCGTGATGTCGGTGACGCCCGGCGCGGCGCTGCCCGCGAACAGGACGGTGCCGAACAGGTCTCCGTGCACCAGCTGATCCGGGGACCGCACCGGCTTGCGCAGCGAAGCGAGCTGCCCGATCAACTCCACGCTGCGCTGACCGTCGGGCGACAGGTCCTCGAGCGCACCCGCCGCCCTGGCCGACCGCAGCGGCACCGTCTCCCACGCGGCCCGGTCGGCGGCGACGAAGACGTCGACATCGGCCCACGGCGCGACGGGCGGCTGCGCGAGGAATCGGGGGCGCTCCAACTGCGCCGTCGCCGCGTGCAGGCGCAGCGACAGCGAGACCACCTCGTCGTGGCGCGGCTCGGGGGTCCCGACGATGAAGGTGTCCGCCCGCCAACCGGATACGACGTAACGGCCGTCCGTGGCGCGCACCGGCCGGGCGAGCCGGACCGCGTCCACGGCCAGGGTTTCGCGTACCTTCGCGGACCATGCCGCGCGGGCGTGATCGGCGACCGGGGTGAGCACGACGTCGCCCAACCGCCAGCCGCCCTCCCAATCCGCGCCCAGGGCCATCGGTTCGACCTCGCGGAGACCGAAGGTCGAACAGACGTGCTGGGGAGGTTGCGCAGAGCTCACGGCCCTGAGGCTACCGCCGGATACCGGTCGGATCGGTGAGGCGCTCCGGGACGGACTCGACAACCCGACTCAGTAGACGGGAAGCGACGGATCGACCTGCTGCGCCCACGCGATGACGCCGCCCTGCAGATGCACCGCGTCGGCGAAACCCGCCTTGCGGATCGCGGCGAGGGCCTCGGCCGATCGGATACCGGTCTTGCAGTGCAGCACGATGCGCTTGTCCTGCGGCAGATCCGCGAGGGCCTCGCCGGACAAGATGCGCCCCTTGGGGATCAGCGTCGCACCGGGCAGGTGCACGATGTCCCACTCCACCGGTTCCCGCACGTCGACGATCGCGATGTCGGCACCCGAGTCGATCAGCTCCCGCAGTTCGATCGGCGTGATCGTGGACTCCCGATCGGCGTCGGTGACGGCCTCCACACCGCAGAACGCGTCGTAGTCGATCAGTTCGGTGACCGGCACCCGGTCGGGGTCGCGGCTCAGCTTCACGGTGCGGTAATTCATCGCCAGCGCGTCGTAGATCATCAACCGACCCAGCAGCGAATCGCCGATGCCGGTGATCAGCTTGATCGCCTCGGTCGCCATGATCGATCCGATCGACGCGCACAGCACACCGAGCACGCCGCCCTCCGCGCAGGACGGCACCGTCCCCGGCGGCGGCGCCTCCGGGTAGAGGTCGCGCAGCGTGATGCCAGTGACGCCGTAGCCGTCGGGCGCGGCGTCCCAGAACAGCGACACCTGCCCCTCGAAGCGGTAGATCGAGCCCCACACGTACGGTCGGCCGGCCAGGACGGCAGCATCGTTGACGAGGTAGCGGGTGGCGAAGTTGTCGGCGCCGTCGAGGATCAGGTCGTACTCGCCGAACAACTCGACCGCGTTGGACGCCTCGAGCCGGAACTCGTGCAGGCGCACGTCGACGTGCGGATTGATCTCCCGGATCTTCTCCCGCGCGCTCTGCGCCTTGGACCGTCCGATGTCGGCGGTGCCGTGGATGACCTGGCGCTGCAGATTGGACTCGTCGACGACGTCGAAGTCGACGATGCCGATCGTGCCGACACCGGCCGCGGCGAGGTACATCAGTGTGGGCGAGCCCAACCCGCCGGCGCCGATCACGAGTACGCGGGCGTTCTTGAGCCGCTTCTGCCCGCTCGTCCCCACGTTCGGGATGATCAGGTGTCGGCTGTACCGCGCGACCTCGTCGCGGCTCAACTCCCCTGCGGGTTCGACCAGTGGGGGAAGCTGACTACTCGCGGGCACCGCACACTCCTGACATCGACCGTTCAACGCTCGCGTCCAGCCTAGGCCGTCGGGAACCGCACCTCGAGGTCGATCGGATCCGCGACCACGACGTCGGCTCCCGCCTCGCGCAGCGCGGCGGCGTGATGCGTCCGGTCGACGCCGACGACCACCCCGAACGACCCGCGGCGGCCCGCCTCGACGCCCGAGAGAGCATCCTCGAGCACGACGCACTGCGACGGCGCCAGACCCAGCCGCCTCGCGCCCTCGAGATACGTCGCAGGGTCGGGCTTGCCGGCCAGGGACAGCCGGTCGACGTCGATGCCGTCGACGCGGGCGTCGAAGCTGTCGGCCAGTCCCGCCGCCGTCAGCACCCGATTCGCGTTGCGGCTCGCCGTCACCAGCGCAACGGGGACGTGCGCGGCGCGCAACCGTTCGATCAGTGTCACGGTACCCGGGAAGGCATCCACGCCGTTCTCGTCGAGTTCGTGCAGGAACAGCGCATCCTTGCGGGCCGCGAGCCCGCACACGGTGTGTGCCTCCGGCGGATCCGACGGGTCGCCGCGCGGGATGTCGATCGACCGCGACGCGAGGAACGACGCGACGCCGTCGACCCGCGGCCGGCCGTCGACGTAGTTGACGTAGTCGTCCGCGGTGAAGTGCGCCTCGCCCTTGCCGCGTTCGTCGAGGAACTCGTCGAACAGCCGGCTCCAGGCCCGGGCGTGGACCCGCGCGGTGTCGGTGACGACGCCGTCCATGTCGAACAGGAACCCGGCGCAGGCGGTGTCACCGATGTGGACGACGGGCGGGCTCGAGGACGATGCGACAGACACAGCCGGCCCCTCCTTCTCGGATCCTTGCTCAGACTCGCGGGTACGGCCAGGGATTGAACCGGCACACCTTGCCGTCCATCGGGACGACGCCCTCGGGATCGAGCGCGGCGATGTCGTTGTTCGCGGTGCCGAACGTCTGCTGCATCATCACCGGCGCCAATCCGCCGTCGGTCTCGCACGGCTGATGCTCCCGGTACCCGATCGCGTGCCCCACCTCGTGGTTGATCTGGTACTGCCGGTACGAGCCGATGTCGCCCTGGAATCCGATCGCGCCGCGCACCCAGCGCGGCTCGTTGAGAACGACCCGTTCGATGCCCGGGTTGTAGCAGGACACCTCGAGTTGGATGTCGTATCCGCACGCCTCACGGATCGACATCTGCGACGTCAGCGAGATGCGGAAGTCGACGTCTCCCTGATCGACCCTGCGGAACGCGAAACGGGGGTCCTTGGTCCAGCTCTTGGGGTTACCGAGGGTCTGGTCCACCATCCGGCCGAACGACTCGTCGCCGCCGAATCCGGCGGTGTCGATCCCGTCCTCCACCTCCACGGTGTACGTGAAGACCCGCTCGGCGCCCTGACCGACCTGCCCGGTGGTCCCGGGCACCACGTGCCACGTGCCGGCGGCCGTTGCGGTGAACGGACCACCGTCGGGCAGCGCACCGGCGGGCACGGTGTCGGCGAAGTTGCCGTCGGCGAGCGGCGGGACACCGATGATGTCCGTGCCGTCCTCGTGGCTGAGCTCACCGAATCCGGGGTCGGTCGACGCGCTCGAACCCGAGTCGCCGAAGCCGCGGACCGCGTCCACGACGACCAGCACGGTCACGATCAACAACACCGGGATTGCGTATGCCCGCCACCCGTACATCGACACGAACTTGCCGAGTCGGCTCTGCTTCCTCGCTGCACGATCCGGGCGTGGCACGCGGGGGCGCCCGATGTTCCGGCGCGTCGGATCCCACAGAGCCCGAAGCGGCTCGTGCGGATCGGGCACCCGACCGGGATCGAATCCGTTGTTCCTGCTGTCGCCGTTCCTGATGTCGCCGGACGTCGGGTCGTCGGACACCTCGGGAACTGTGCCCCCCAGGCGCGGTCCTCCTCGGTCAGTCACCCAGCCAGAATCTCACAGTCCGCCGAGCGGTTCACCCGGTGCGCCTGAATCCGCGGGCTCCCCTCGCGCCGCGGTGCTCGGCGTGGGATCCTGGAATACTCATCACCAGGAGCGCCGCCGATGGCCTGTCGCCGGCCGATCAGGGTCCATCGACGCACCGCCGAGTGACCGTCAGTCACCGTGGACGACGACTCGGTACGACAACTCAGTACAGCGAATGCGGCCGAGAACCGTCCGGGTATCGTTCAAATGATTTATCTTGCCCCGAGGCGTTCGTGAAGTCGGACACCGAACGAACTGGGCTCTTTGTGCAGATTGGGAGCGACATGACTGAACTCGCGGATCGGACACACTCCGATCGCGCCGCCACGACCGCAAACGGTCAGGGCACCCGCCGCAGCACCCGCCTACCCCGGGATGCGCGGCGCCTTCAGTTGCTCGCGGCCGCCAGCGAGGTCTTCGTCAGCCGTGGCTATCACGCCGCCGGGATGGACGAGATCGCCGAGTGTGCCGGAGTGAGCAAGCCGGTGCTGTACCAGCACTTCCCGGGCAAGCTCGAGCTGTACGTCGCGGTGCTGCAGAGCTACGTCGACAGTCTCATCTCGGGTGTGCGCCAGGCGCTGCGGTCCACGACGGACAACAAGCAGCGAGTGCGCGCGGCGGTCCAGGCGTTCTTCGATTTCGTCGACAACGACTCCCAGGGTTTCCGCCTGGTCTTCGAGTCCGACCTGATGGGCGAGCCGCAGGTGGCACGCCGCGTCGAGCAGGCCACCGAGGCATGTGTCGATGCGGTGTTCGACCTGGTGGCGCACGACTCCGGGCTCGACCCCTACCGGGCCCGCATCCTGGCGGTCGGCCTGGTCGGGACCAGCCAGTTCACGGCCCGGTACTGGCTCGAGGCCGCGCGCCCCATCCCGAAGGAGGAGGCCGTCGACACGACGGTCGCGCTCGCGTGGGGCGGTCTGTCGCACGTGCCGCTGCACGCCGAGTCCAAGTAACCGGGACCGGCACTTCCGATACACGCGAAGGGCGCGCAGTCGGGATGACTGCGCGCCCTTCGTGTATGTCTCGGTTCTAGCTCGTAGCCGCGAAGCCGACCTTGCGGCTGTCCGACGGGCCGATCTCCACGTAGGTGATCCGTCCCGCCTGCACCAGGAACTTGCGTCCCTTGTCGTCGACGAGCGCGAGAACACCGTCAGCCTTGCCGGCGACCGCGTCCTTCACGAGCGCCTCCACCTCGTCGGGCGACTGGGCGCTGTTGACGACGAGCTCACGCGGGCTGTCAGTTACACCGATCTTGACCTCCACGGTCAACCTCCGAACTCTCCGAGCGCTTTCAGCTGTCTCGGCCAGATTAGTGCAGCACCGACCGGTCCAGCCCGCTGCGGCGCTGTGCTGTCAGCGAACAGTCGCCTCAATGCAGGCCCAGCACCGCCATGCGCTCGGAATGCTTGGCCTGCATGTTGTCGAACAGCGCGGCCACACCGTTGAGGCTGCCGGTCGCGTTCATCACCAGGTCGGTCAGTTCCTCGCGCTGGGCCAGCACGAACTGTGCCTGCGTGATCGCCTCGCCGAGCAACCGCCGACCCCACAGCATCAGGCGATCCTTCTCGGTCTTGCTCGCCGTGACCGCCGCCCGCACTTCCTGCACGACGAACTCGGAGTGCCCCACCTCGGCGAGGACCTCGCGGACGATGCCGCCGACCGCGGGGTCGAGGGAGTGCGCGATCTCACGGTAGAAGTCGGCGGCGATACCGTCACCGACATATGCCTTGACCAGCGACTCCAGCCACGTCGACGGGTCGGTCGACGCGTGGTACGCGTCGAGGGCGCGCACGAACGGATCCATCGCCGCGTAGATCTCGAGGCCGCGATCGGTCAGCGCCGCCTGGAGGGTCTCGAAGTGGGCCATCTCGGCCGCGGCCATGCTCGCGAAGGCCACCCGCCCCTGCAGCGTGGGCGCCATCTGGGCGTCCTCCGCAAGTCGGTAGAACGCGGAGATCTCACCGTAGGCGAGAACCGCGAACAGTTCGCCCACACCGGGGTGATCGGCGGCAATGGTCGGCACGGACGACGTGGACGAATCGGCTCCCATGACGCCACAGCCTAATCCGTGCGTCCGGCTCAGCTTCCCTGAAGGGACACGCCGAGAATCGTGATCTGCGCCATGCATGTGCGGGGTTCCTTCGCCCCGGCCGCTACAATTGCCACGGGAGACCGTTATTTCCGCCGCAGTTCCGCGTTTCGGGGCCGACGATCCGAACTCGATTTCGTACGCGATCCGGACTGATTCGCACGCGGCTCGGACACGGACTCCTGTAGATAATGTGCGCGCACCTGATCGACGGCGCCCGCCGCGTCTCGCCGAGATCGACACCGATCTCCGCGCTGAGACGAGGGCCTGCAACACGGCCGGGGCACCGATACAAGAGGGCACCGACATCGGCCGACTTACGGCCTGGCCCCTTACCTCGTGCGTGCGTGCCGATACGAGGAAGGCCAGTTCCCTGAGCAAGATCACGATCGACCACGAAGACGACGCAACCGAGACCACCCTGTCCGCGCAGCTGGACGAGACGCACACCCCGCCGACCTTCGGCGAGCTCGGCGTCCGGGACGAGATCGTCAAGGCGCTCGCCGAGATCGGCATCGAGCGCACCTTCGCTATCCAGGAGCTCACGCTCCCCCTCGCCCTCGCCGGCGACGACCTCATCGGTCAGGCCCGCACCGGTATGGGTAAGACCTTCGGCTTCGGCGTCCCGCTGCTGCACCGGGTGGCCACCACCGATTCCGGCACCACCCCCCTCGACGGCACCCCCCGCGCGCTCGTGATCGTGCCGACGCGCGAGCTGTGCATCCAGGTCACCCAGGACCTCGAGAACGCGGCCAAGTACCTCAAGGCCGGCAAGAAGCCGCTCCAGGTCCTCTCGATCTACGGCGGTCGCCCCTACGAGCAGCAGATCGACGCGCTCCGCAAGGGCGTCGACGTCATCGTCGGCACCCCGGGCCGTCTGCTGGACCTCGCCAACCAGGGCCACCTGATTCTCGGCAAGGTCGGCGTCCTGGTCCTCGACGAGGCCGACGAGATGCTCGACCTGGGCTTCCTCCCCGACATCGAGCGCATCCTCGGTATGGTCCCGGACAAGCGTCAGACCATGCTGTTCTCGGCCACCATGCCGGGTCCGATCATCACGCTCGCCCGCACGTTCCTCACCCAGCCCACGCACATCCGCGCCGAGGAGCCGGAGTCGTCCGCGGTGCACGAGCGCACCAGTCAGCACATCTACCGCGCCCACGCGCTGGACAAGGCCGAGATGGTCGCCCGCGTGCTGCAGGCCGAGGGCCGCGGCGCGACGATGATCTTCACTCGCACCAAGCGCACCGCGCAGAAGGTCGCGGACGACCTGAACGAGCGCGGCTTCAACGTCGGCGCCGTCCACGGCGACCTCGGCCAGATCGCCCGCGAGAAGGCCCTCAAGGCCTTCCGCAGCGGCAAGGTGGACGTGCTCGTCGCGACCGATGTCGCGGCCCGCGGTATCGACATCGACGACGTCACCCACGTCATCAACTACCAGTGCCCCGAGGACGAGAAGACCTACGTGCACCGCATCGGCCGCACCGGGCGCGCGGGCCGCACCGGTACCGCGATCACGCTGGTGGACTGGGACGACATCCCCCGCTGGCAGCTGATCGACAAGGCACTCGATCTCGGTGTCGCCGAGCCCGTCGAGACCTACTCGAGCTCCCCGCACCTGTACGAGGAGCTGGGGATCCCGACCGACGCCAAGGGCACGATCCGCAAGCCGCGGGCCGAGCGCGCCGAGTCGGCCGAGAAGCCCGCGCGTGCGGCCGCCGACGGTGAGAAGTCCGAGAAGTCGGATGCCCCCAAGCGCACCCGCAGCCGTCGCCGTACGCGCGCCGGCAAGGCCACCGACGGTTCCGCAGCGGCCGCCGAAAAGTCGACCGAGGGCAACGAGACTGCGTCGACGAGTGCGCCCACCGCGGGACCGGCGTCCGACGACGCCGCCGCACCCCGTCGTCGCCGTCGTCGTCGCCGCACGTCCGCGGGAACCGACGGCCAGACCGGCGCGGAGCCGGTGAGCGTCTCGGCATCGGCAGCAGCCGAGTAGGCCCGAGGTAGTCTGCCACCTGTGCTGGCACCCGAGCGTCGTACTCGTCTGGACGTCGCCGTCGCCGCGATCATCGCGATCGTCGTCGCGATCGCCGCGGCGGTGATCTGGATCCGGAGCGACGCTCGGGGTACCACCTCCATCACCTCGGATACCCCTGCGGCAGAGGTCGATACGGCCCTGTCGCCGCCGGAGTCGCTCGACGAGATCTGGCGAGCGGACAGCCCCGAGACCACCGCTCCCCTCGTCGCGGCCGGAGTCGTCGCGACCGCGGACGGCGGGACCGTCACCGGCCGCGACCGGCTGACCGGCGCCGAGCTGTGGCGGTACCAGCGGGACATGCCGCTGTGCGGTGCGATCGGCGCATGGAACACCGTGGTCGCGGTCTATCGCGATCAGCGTGGCTGCAGCCAGGTCACCCAGCTCGACGGGGCGACCGGCGAACGGAAGGCACAGCGCTCGAGCGATGCCGACGACGAGGTGACGCTGTCCTACGACGGCACCTACGTCGTCTCCCGAGGCTCCGAGCGGATGGAACTGTGGCGCTCGGACCTGGTGCGCACCCTCGAGTTCGGACGGGTCGACGCGCCCATCAATCCCGGCAAGCAGCCTCACCCCGGCTGCGAACTGCGCTCCGCCGCGGCCGGCGGTACCCGGGTCTCGGTGCTGATGGACTGCCCGGGCGAGGCCGCCGACCGGCTCAGCGTCCTCGACGCAGCCCCCAAGGACAATCAGGAGCCCCAGGAGTTCGGGACGATCCTGCTCACCGGGCCCGGCTCCGACTCGCCGGGCGCCCGCCTCATCGCGGCGTCGGGCGATCACACCGCGGTGTATCTGCCTGCCGGCCCGGTCAGCGGCCCCCGCTACGCCGTTCACGACGGCACCGGAAACGAAGTCGCGTCCTACCCTGTCACCGGTGAGGTGAGCCCACATGCCACGGCCGCGCGCAACGGTTCGGTGTTCACGTGGTGGACGGGCTCGGAACTGATCGCCCTGTCCACCAGCGAACTCGCGCCCCGCTGGACGTTTCCCGGGGCGCTGGGTCCCGGCGCGATCATGGCGGGTTCGCTCCTGGTCCCCGTGCCCGGGGGGATCGCGGTGCTCGATCCGGCCACCGGTGTGGAGCAGCGGCGGATTCCGGTGACCCGCGACAGCGACGCCGTCCCCATCGCGACCGCTGTCGTCGGCGACGTCGTCCTGGAACAACGCGGCGGCGAGGTCGTCGCGCTCCGCTGACCCCCACCGATTCCCGCACCCCCGCGGGTGCAACATGTTCTAATTCCGGGATGTCGAACATCGTCGTCACCGGCGCGGCCTCGGGCATCGGCGCCGCCACGGTCAACCTCCTGCGCACCTCCGGACACGACGTCGTCGGGGTGGATCTGGCGGGCACCGAGATCACCGCGGACCTGTCCACCCGCGACGGGCGGACGCAGGCCGCGGCAGCTGTCGTCGAGGCCACCGGCGGGGTCCTCGACGCCGCGGTGTGCTGCGCGGGCCGCGGCCCGCTGTCGTCCTACACCGGCGGAGAGTTGGTGGCGGTCAACTACTTCGGTGTCGTCGACTTCCTGAACGAGCTGCGTCCGGTCCTCGCGCGCGCCGAGCGGTCGTACGCCGTCGCGATCTCGTCGAGCAGCACCAGCACGCAACCCGGCATCCCCGAGCACATCGTGGCGTCCTGCCTGGCCGGGGCCGAGGACGAGGCCGTCGCGCTCGGCGACGAGGTGGGCGCCATCCCCGCCTACCCGGCATCGAAGCTCGCGTTGGCACGGTGGGTGCGGCGCCAGGCGGTGACGCCGGAGTGGATCGGCTCGGGCATCCGTCTCAACGCCGTCGCTCCGGGCATGATCGACACCCCGATGACGTCCGGTCCCGACCTCGACCCGGAACTGGCGAAGTCCCTGGACTTCTATCCGGTCCCGATCGGACGTCGCGGGCGCCCCGAGGAGATCGCCGCCCTGATCTCATTCCTGGTGGGCGACACCGCGTCCCTGCTGTGCGGCAGCGTCCTGTTCGCCGACGGCGGCACGGACGCGTTACTGCGGCAGGCCGATTGGCCGGCGGTCTGGGAGCCGACACCCGAGGATCTGACCCGCCACTTCGCGCGCTGACCTACGCTGGTGGTCGGCACCGTCCCCGACCGAGCGAGGTTGCGTGATGACCGGACCCGACACCTCCCACACCGCGCCGTGGCTGGCCGACTTCTACCGCGACCTGCACCGGCACCCGGAACTGTCGTTTGCGGAGACCCGGACCGCGGACCGGATCGCGACGAAGCTCGGCGAACTGGGCATCGACACCACGACCGGGGTCGGCGGGACCGGGGTCGTGGGCATGATCCGCAACGGCGACGGCCCCACCGCCTTGCTGCGGGCCGACATGGATGCGCTGCCGGTCGAGGAGAAGACCGGACTGCCCTACGCCAGCACGGTCCGCGCGACCGACCCCGACGGCCGGGAGGTCCCCGTCGCGCACGCGTGCGGACACGACATGCACGTGACCTGCCTGCTCGGGGCACTGGAAGTGCTGGTGAACGAACAGGATTCGTGGTCCGGCACGGTGATGGCGGTGTTCCAGCCCGCCGAGGAACTCGGCTCCGGGTCGCAGGCGATGGTCGACGACAGCCTGTTCGAGCGGTTCGGCACCCCCGACGTCGTGCTCGGTCAGCACGTCGCACCCCTGCCCGCCGGGATGCTCGCGGCCCACCCGGGCCCCGCGTTCGCCGGCGCGGACTCGCTGCGGGTCCTGCTACACGGCACCGGCTCACACGGGTCGATGCCCCAAGAGTCCGTCGACCCGGTTGTCATGGCGGCCGCAACGGTCCTGCGCCTGCAGACCGTGGTCTCGCGCACGGTGGCGCCGACCGACACGGTCGTGGTCACGGTCGGTTCGCTCCAGGCCGGCACCAAGGCGAACGTGATTCCCGACCACGCCGAACTGAAACTCAACATCCGCACATACGACCCGGATGTACGCACCCGGGTCCTCGACTCGATCACCCGGATCGTCGAGGCGGAGGCGGCGGCGTCGAACGCGCCGAAGAAGCCCGAGATCTCCCCGATCGATTCGTTTCCCGTCCTGGTCAACGATGGCGACGCCGTCGCCCGAACGACGGCCGCCTTCCGCCGCCGGTTCGGCGACGACAAGGTGACCGATCCCGGCGCGGGGGCGACGAGCGAGGACGTCGGCGTCTTCGCGACCGCGTCGGGCGCCCCGATCTGTTACTGGATTCTCGGCGGCGCGGACCCCGCGATCTTCGCGAAGGCCGCCGCGGCGGGCACCACCCCTGTCCTGCCGCCCAACCACTCGCCGTACTACGCACCGGTGATCGAACCGACGATCACGATGGGCGTCTCGGCCCTCGTGACTGCCGCCCGGGACTGGCTGGACTGACCCGGCAGCGGGTCAGGCAGTCCCCTCGTACGGCGAGAACGTCACCAACTCGGCGCCCCCGGACCAGTGCGCCGAAAGATGATGCGCCAGTTCGCGATACGCCTCCGCACCCTTGTTCTTTCGGCCCGCGAGCACCGTCGAGCCCGACGCCGATGCCTCCGCGAATCGGACTGTCCGCGGGATGGGCGGCGCGAGCACCGGAAGGTCGTAGCGGTCCGAGACGTCGGAGAGCACGTCCCGACTGTGCGTGGTGCGGGCGTCGTACAGCGTCGGCAGCGCGCCCAGCAGTACGAGGTCGGGGTTGGTGATCTGCTGGACCTCGGAGACCGTGCGCAGCAACTGTCCGACACCGCGGTGCGCGAGCGTCTCGCACTGCAGCGGCACGAGCACCGACCGGGCGGCCGTGAGCCCGTTGAGGGTGAGTACGCCCAGCGACGGCGGGCAGTCGATGATGACCACGTCGAAGTCGTCGAGGATCGGCGCGAGGGCCCGTTTGAGCGCGAATTCGCGCCCCGGCCGCATCAACAGCAGCGCCTCCGCACCCGCGAGGTCGATCGTCGCGGGCAGCAGCATCACGCCGTCGTCCGTCTCGAGCAGCACATCGCGCACCGACGCGTCCCCCGTGAGCACGTCGTGCACCGAGGTCTCGAGCCGATCGGGGTTGTGCCCCAACGAGAATGTCAGACACCCCTGCGGATCGAGGTCCACGACCAGCACCCGCTGACCGAGGTCCACGAGCGCCGCCCCCAGTGAAGCAACCGTCGTGGTCTTGGCTACCCCACCCTTTTGATTCGCTACAGCCAGTACCGTCGTCACGGCCTAGATCCTTGCCTACTCGAGGCCCGAACGCGAGGGTTCGGCCGCACCCGGCATGATTGGACCCATGACCTCACCCGACCGCCGGCTCGTCCTGTTGCGACACGGTGAGACGGAGTGGGCCCGCCTCGGCCGGCACACGAGCACGACCGAGGTTCCGCTGACCGAACGCGGCGCGGAGCAGGCCCGCGAGGCCGGACCGCAACTCGCCGCCCTGCAACTGCGCGACCCCCTGGTGATCACGAGCCCGCGCCGACGGGCGCACGTCACGGCGGCCCTGGCGGGGCTCACCGAGGACCGCCGGTGGGACGCCCTCACCGAATGGGACTACGGCGAACTCGAGGGCCTCACCACGCCCGAGATCCGCGAACGAATCCCGCACTGGACGGTGTGGACCCACCCGTGCCCGGGCGGCGAGACCCACGAAATGGTCATGTCCCGCGCCGACATGGTGGTGAGCACGTGCGAGGCCGCGCTCGCGGACCGCGACGTGCTGCTGGTGGGGCACGGCCACTTCTTCCGCGCGCTGATCGCCCGGTGGGTCGAACAGCCGGTCGCCGAGGGACGACGGTTCACCCTCTCCCCCGCGGCGCGCACCGTGCTCGGCTACGAACACGGCTTCCGAACGATCCTCACCCACAACGTCACCCCGAGAGAAGGCATGCAGTGAACGCACGAACGAACGTCGGACTGGCCGTGATCCGTCGGGCCACCCCCGACGACGTCGCGGCGATCACCGGGCTGATCTACGAACTCGCCGAGTACGAGAAGGCCCGGCACGAGTGCACGGTGATTCCGGAGCAGATCGAGACGGCCCTCTTCGGACCCGAGCCCGCGGTCTTCGCGCACGTCGTCGAGGTTCCGGGCGACGATGCGCAGGCCCCCACGATCGTCGGGACGGCGCTGTGGTTCCGCAACTTCTCGACCTGGGACGGCGTGCACGGGATCTATCTGGAGGACCTGTACGTCACCCCCGAACACCGTGGCGCGGGGTACGGAAAGGCGCTGCTGGCGACGCTCGCCGACGAATGCGTGGCCAAGGGCTATACGCGGCTGGCCTGGTCGGTGCTGAACTGGAACACACCGTCGATCGGGTTCTACGAGGCGCTGGGTGCGGTGGCGCAGGACGAGTGGACCACGTACCGGCTCAGCGGCGAGGCGCTGGCCGCGCTGGCGACTCAGGCGCCGTAGCGGCCGGGCCTAGTACTCGTCGGGCGCGCCGTATCCCTCGGCCACCCACCGCGACGTGCTGTTCCAGAACAGCAGCACCAGAGCGGCGAGCACCACCGCACCCAACAGGATTCCCCAGACCACCCGGTGCGAGGTGAACACGTACCACGTGACGGGCAGCAACAGCAGCTGCGCCATGACACCGATCGTGCGTCCCCAGCGGTGACCGCCGAGCAGCCCGATACCCGCCGCCAGGACGGCCCCACCGAGAATCGCGAACCACGCGGCCGTGCCGTATCCACTGGTCATGCTCTGGTCGGCGCCCAACAGGCCACGGACGACCAGGACGATCGCGACACCGACTGCGGCACCGCCCTCGAGGGTCACCAGGGCGCCGGCCCCACGGACCGTGGTGGGAGTCGGAGCGGGAGCAGGCTGGTTCGACACGCAGCCAGCCTAGAACACGGGCAGAACCCGGCTAGGCTGATGCCCCGTGCGTGCGCTGCTGATCGTCAATCCCAACGCCACCTCGACCACGCCCGCGGGGCGCGACCTCCTCGCGCACGCGCTGTCGAGCCGGGTGCGGCTGACCGTCGCCCACACCACGCACCGCGGTCATGCCGCGGAACTGGCGGCGCAGGCCCGCACCGACGGCATCGCGCTGATCATCGTGCACGGCGGCGACGGCACCGTGAACGAGGTCGTCAACGGCCTGCTCGGCGCGCCCCATCCCCGGACGATGCGGTCCGTTCCCATCGGTCCCATTCCGCTGATCGCCGTCGTCCCGGGCGGCTCGGCCAATGTGTTCGCCCGGTCGCTCGGAATCGCGCCGGACCCCGTGGATGCGACGAACCAACTGATCGATCTGCTCGCCCTGCGCGCGCGGCGAACGATCGGTCTGGGGCACTGCGACAACCGCTGGTTCACGTTCAACGCGGGAATGGGCCTCGACGCCCAGGTGTGCGAAGCGGTGGACAACGGCCGCACGAACGGACAGGCCGTGACGCCGGGACGCTACGTTCGGCACGCCGTCCGCGCGTTCTTCCGCGCCAAGCGTGAGGAGCCGACGCTCACGGTCGAACTTCCCGATCAGGAGCCGATCGACGGCGTGCACTATGCGTTCGTGTCGAACTCGACTCCGTGGACCTATCTGAACAAGCGCGAGGTGCACACGAACCCGGGAACGAGCTTCGAAGCGGGTCTCGGGCTCTTCGCGATGCGGACGACGGGGGTCTTTGCCAGTCTTCGCGTCGTTCGTCAACTACTTTCGGCCGGATTATCGCCGAAATCACATTCATTGATTCGATTCGATGATGTGGCGCAAATCCGTATCCGCGCAACTACACCGATCGGCCTCCAATTGGACGGCGACTATATCGGCATGCGAAGCGACGTGACATTCGTCGCGGTCCCCGATGCGCTCGACGTCGTCGCACCGCAGGCGCACTGACTCCACCGCCACTCGCCGGCGATACCCCCGGAGGGCCCGATCCCGCCGATCCCACTGATTCGAACGCCCGATTGAGCCTGATCCAACGCTCGATCAGTCACGATCGGGGACTGAAATGTCCTGATGGGGTGCACAAAGCCCCAGGTGGGTGTACAAAGGATGCGGAGCCGGGCAGGGCAGCCTAACCGAGTGAGCTTCCCCACGGTGCAGTCGATATCTATTGACTTCCCCCGCGTTCGTGAAAGCATTCACAAGTAACAGTGCTGAAACAACCAAGTAAGCACCCATGAACTTGTAAATACATTACGGTGCATGGCGCACCCAGTTAAGGAGTAGAAGGATGGACTGGCGCCACAACGCAATCTGTCGCGACGAGGATCCCGAACTGTTCTTCCCGGTGGGAAACAGTGGCCCGGCTCTCGCGCAGATCGCTGATGCCAAGGTGGTGTGCAACCGGTGCCCCGTGACCGCGGAGTGCCTGTCCTGGGCCCTCGAGTCCGGCCAGGACGCGGGCGTCTGGGGCGGCATGAGCGAGGACGAGCGTCGCGCACTCAAGCGCCGCAACGCCCGCACCCGCGCGCGCACCGCAGTCTAGTCTCGACCGAGACGAAGGCCCGGCACCTACCAGGTGCCGGGCCTTCGTCTTTCGTGGTCCGAACGTAGTACCTGACGGTCGGAGACACAGACGGTCGGAGACTGCGAAACGTCAGAGGCGGTGCGCCCGCCGACCCAGCGGCACCCGGAGCACGGCGTCGGTGCCGCCGCCCGGGCACGGATGCAGCCCCAGCGATCCACCGAGTTCGGCGTCGACCAGCGTCCGCACGATCTGCAGTCCCAGCCGATCGGACTTCTCCAGGCTGAAACCGTCGGGCAGGCCCCGACCGTCGTCGTGGATGACGACGTCGAGCCAGCGGGCCGAACGATCCGCACGCAGGTACACCGTGCCGGACTCGCCGGGCTCGAAGGCGTGCTCGATCGCGTTCTGCACCAATTCGGTCAACACCATCACCAGCGGGGTCGCGCGCTCGGCGGAGAATACGCCGAGACTGCCCTCGCGCTGGATCTTGATCGGCATGTTGACCGACGCGACGTCGGCGAGGATCGGCACGAGGCGATCGACGACCTCGTCGAGGTCGACTTCCTCGTCGACCGACATCGACAGCGTCTCGTGGACCAACGCGATCGACGTCACGCGTCGGACCGACTCGCTGAGCGCCTGTCGCGCCTCCTCGTTGTCGGTGCGGCGGGCCTGCAGGCGCAGCAGCGCCGCGACGGTCTGCAAATTGTTCTTCACGCGATGATGGATCTCGCGGATCGTCGCGTCCTTGCTGAGCAGGGCGCGATCGCGGCGCTTGACCTCGGTGACGTCGCGGATCACGACGGCGGCACCCACCACCTTGCCGTGCGGCTTGAGGACCAGAGCCCGCAGCAACACGGTCGCGCCGCGGGCCTCGATCTCCATCCGGTGTCCGAGGCGGCCGGCGAGTGTTCCGCTGATGTAGTCGGCCACTTCCTGCGACTCGAAGGGGTCGGTGATGAGCGAGTGGGTCGTGGACGCCAGGTCCTGACCCATCAGGTCGCTGTTCAACCCCATGCGGTGGTACGCGGAGAGCGCGTTCGGGCTCGCGTACACGACCCGCCCCTCGGGGTCGAGACGAATGAAGCCGTCTCCCGCTCGGGGGCTCGAGTTGGTGTCCGAGCGTGTCTCGGGATTGGGGAACGTCCCCTCACTGATCATCTGGCACAGGTCTGCAGCGCAGTCCAGGTACGCGATCTCGAGGGGACTCTGGGCGCGCTGCTGCGCAAGATTGGTGTCCCGGCTCAGGACCGCGATGACCTCGCCGCCACAGCGCACCGGAACCGCCTCCCGACGCAACGGGGTGCCGCCGCGCCACGAGTGGTCGACCTCGGTGACGATCTCGCCGTCGACGAGCGCCTTGAGGACCTGGGGATGTTCGGACTCGGAGACCACGGATCCGACGGCATCGTCCGGGAAGGCCGTCGACGCGGTCGTGGGGCGGCACTGCGCGACGCACACGACGGTGCCGGGATCGGCGCCCACCGAGCCGGTCTGGTCGTCGGGCCGCTCGGTCGCCACCCACAGCAGGACGTCGGCGAAGGACAGATCCGCGAGTAGCTGCCATTCGCCCACAACCTGCTGCAGGTGATCGACCGCGCTGCCGGGAAGATCGGTGTGCTCGGCGAGCAGGTCGCTCAGTGTCGACATGTGCCAGGCTCCGAATCGTCTCTCGGGTTCAGCTGATGGTGGCGATCAGGTCGCCCTGCTGGATGACATCGCCGACACTCACATCGACGGACGTCACCTTGCCGGCCACCTCGGCCAGAACGGGGATTTCCATCTTCATCGACTCGAGAATCACGAGGGTGTCGCCCTCGGTCACCTCTTCGCCTGCACTGACAACGACCTGGTAGACGGTCGAAACCATTTCGGCGCGCACATCTTCTGCCACCTGGCACCTCACTGTTCGTGGACGGTCGCGGACCAGCCAATGGAACCACAGCCAATCACACGTGAAACACTAGGACGAACTCGAGTTCGAACACAGAAGGAGCTACTCATGGGTAAGCGTGGTCGTAAGAAGCGCAGCCGCAAGGGCAACGCCGCCAATCACGGCAAGCGTCCCAACGCCTGAGACGCGTTGACAGACGAATCAGGGGCCGGCAAGCACACCGCTTGCCGGCCCCTGATCCGTTCCGGGCACCGGCCCGGGTCGTTCGTCTAGTCGTCCGACTCGCGGTCGCCGACGAGTTCGGTCCCGGTGATGATCACGGTGCGCCGGATCTCGAACGAGAGCCTCTCCCGCAGCCCGTCCGGGGCGTGCTCGCCCCCACACTTGCGGCCGATCAGGCTCTTGACCTTCTCCTCGATGCCGTACGCCTCGAAACACGCACCGCAGTTCTCCAGATGCCGCTGGATCCTCTCGCGCGAGTTCTCGTCGCACTCGCTGTCGAGCAGCAACCACACATCCGCGATCACCGCCGAGCAATCCAACTGCTCGAATTCGTTCTCCCCGGTCACCGAGTAACCTCCTGCTCCGCTGTTCCGCTGCGCTCGGCGCGGTTGAATCCACGTTCGCGAGCGACGTCCGCGAGGAGGCCGCGCAACTGCTTGCGCCCACGGTGCAGGCGCGACATCACGGTGCCGATCGGCGTGCCCATGATCTCCGCGATCTCCTTGTACGGGAATCCCTCGACGTCGGCGTAGTACACCGCCATGCGGAACTCCTCGGGGAGCTCCTGCAGTGCCGCCTTGATGTCGTCGTCGGGCAGCGCGTCGAGTGCCTCGACCTCCGCCGACCGCAGACCCGTCGACGTGTGTTCGGCCGTCGCGGCGAGCTGCCAGTCGGTGATCTCGTCGGTCGGGTACTGCGCCGGCTGACGCTGCTTCTTGCGGTAGGAGTTGATGTAGGTGTTGGTGAGGATCCGGTACAGCCAGGCCTTGAGGTTCGTTCCGGCCTTGAAGGAACGGAACGCCGAGTAGGCCTTGATGTAGGTCTCCTGTACCAGGTCCTCCGCGTCGGCCGGGTTGCGCGTCATCCGCAGCGCGGCGCCGTACAGCTGATCGAGGAGCGGGAGCGCGTCACGCTCGAACCGCTCGACCAGCGCGGCATCGGACTCTGGACCGTCACCCGCGGGGTCGGTCGGGGTGTCGGGTTCGTTCTCGGGGTCGTGATCGTCGAGCACGCTGATCCCTTCGCTTGCCGTAGGGGTCAAGGCTACCGCCAACCCTGCCGCGATTCCCGGACGCGCCGACTTCGTCGCGGTCTCCGAACGAGCCCGCTCCGCGCACAACACCGCCACCGGCCACTCCCTTCGCTGATGCAGCTTCTCGGCAGGTTTCAACAGCGCGGGGACGCGGTGTGTTCCCGAGTCGTGATCGCGGCGAGATAGCGCGAGACGCGGAGTCCTAGAGTTGTCGCCATGGCCGGAACTTCGACCCCCGCAACCAAGCTGCTCGACAAGGAGAAGGTCGCGCACCGGATCCACAGCTACGACCACGACGCCCGCGCCGCGTCGTTCGGCGACGAGGCCGTCGATTCGCTCGCCGATCATCTCGGGGTGGAGCCCGCGCAGATCTTCAAGACGCTGGTCGTCAAGACCGAGTCCGGAAAACTCGCGGTCGCAGTGCTGCCCGTGCCGTCGAAGCTGTCGTTGAAGGCGGCCGCGGCAGCGGTGGGCGCGGGCAAGGCCGTCATGGCGCCGCAGGCCGACGCCGAACGCTCCACCGGCTACGTCCTCGGCGGCATCTCCCCGCTCGGCCAGCGCAAGCGGCTGCCGACGGTGATCGACGCGTCGGCGCTGACGTGGGATCGGGTGCTGTGCAGTGCGGGCCGCCGTGGCCTCGAGATCGAGGTGGCGCCGCAGGATCTGGTGCGGTTGTCGGGTGCGGTGGTCGCGGAGATAACGGCCGGCTGACGGAATGAGACGGCCTCGCACCGTTGTTCCACCTATGACGTGTCTCCACGAATGAAAGCCGGTGTCCCCGTGACGGTCCCTCTCTCCATTCCCCTCTCGATCCTCGACCTGGCCCAGATCGGCACGGGCGAGACTGCGGGAGACAGCTTCCGGGCCAGCGTCGAGATGGCGCGGAACGCGGAGCGGTGGGGCTACAGCCGCATCTGGTACGCCGAGCACCACAACATGCCGTCGATCGCGTCGTCGGCGACGAGCGTGCTGATCGCGCACGTCGCTGCGCACACCGAGCGGATCAGGCTCGGTGCGGGCGGCATCATGCTGCCCAACCATGCGCCGCTGACCATCGCCGAGCAGTTCGGCACGCTCGCCGAGCTGCACCCCGGCCGCATCGACCTGGGCCTGGGCCGCGCGCCGGGCAGCGACCAGCAGACCATGCGGGCGCTGCGCCGCGACCCCGGTTCGGCGGAGTCGTTCCCGCAGGACGTGCTCGAGCTGCAGGGCTACCTGACCGGGCCGTCACGGGTGCCCGGCATCGAGGCGACGCCCGGCAAGGGCACGGAGGTGCCGCTCTACATCCTGGGATCCTCGCTGTTCGGCGCCCGGCTGGCCGCCGCACTGGGCCTGCCGTACGCGTTCGCGTCGCACTTCGCGCCCAACGCCCTGATGGACGCGATCGCGATCTACCGACGCGAATTCAGGCCGTCGGCGCAACTCGCGCAGCCGCACGTGATCGCGGCCGTCAACGTGATCGCCGCGGACACCGACGAGGAGGCGCAGCGGCTGTTCCTCGAGACCAAGCGCAAGCGGGTCGGGCTGTTCGTCGGCCGCGGCCGCACGTTCACGCCGGAGGAGGCCGACATGATCCTCGAGTCGCCCGCCGGTCAGCAGGTGCTCGCGATGGTGCGTTACTCCGCCGTCGGCACCCCGGACACCGTGCACGACTACCTGGGCCGGTTCGCCGAACAGACCGGCGCGGACGAGCTGATGGTGGTCTCCTCGGCCAGCGAGCGCGATGCCTGGATGCGCTCACTGGAACTGGTCGCCGACGTCACCGATCTCGCATCGCGGCAGCCGATCACAGCAGGCTGATCTGCTCCCCCGCCCGGTCGCCGGTGTCGGGGTCGAGCAGGTCCGGACCGTTGTTGCGGACGCTGTTGACCTTGGTCGAGACCCGACGGATCTCGACGGCCGCGACGGACTCGAGGCTGGGCGCGATCAGGTCGGGGTGACCGAGGCTGTCCGGATCGAGCCAGGCGTCCCAGCGATCGGGCGGCAGGATCAGCGGCATCCGGTCGTGGACGTTCGCGAGCTGGTCGACGGAATCGGTCGTGAGGATCGTGGTGCTCAGCAGCGGCGGCGACTTCGGGGCCTTCGGGTCGTGCCACACCGCCCACAGCCCCGCCATGAACAGCCGCTGCCCGTCGCCGCGGGCCATGTAGTACGGCACCTTCACGGCCTTCCCGTCCGGCGTGGGCTCGGTCTGCCACTCGTACCAGCCGTCCATCGGGACCAGGCAGCGTTTGAACCGCAGCGACGTCTTGAACGCGGCCTTCGTCGCGACGGTCTCGGAGCGGGCGTTGAACAGCGGTGCGCCCTTACCCGGCTCGGTCGCGTACGACGGGACCAGACCCCAGCGCATGCGCCGGATCCTCCGGGTCGCCGGACTGTCGGGGTCCTCGCGGTCGTGTCGGGCGACGACGGTGAGCACCTGCGTCGTGGGCGCAACGTTGTAGTCGGCGGACTCGGGGCCGTCCGACTCCCCGGTCTCGTTGATCGCGTCGAGCTCCACCGCGAGCGTCGCCGGGTTCGCCGTCGTCGCGTACCTGCCGCACATGTCTGCCGCACTCCTCGTCGCCGTTGACCCTGTCGGGTGTGACCGTCCGCTCCCCATGCTGGCACGGTTGCCACGCGCCGCCCACCCATAGGCGAAGATGGACGGGTGAGTCGTGAGAGCCTGTGGACAGCGCCCCGTGCCGAAGCCCCCGTGGATGCGTCCGTGACGCTGCCCGGATCCAAGTCGATCACCAACCGCGCCCTCATTCTCGCGGCGCTCGCGTCCGGGCCCTCCACGATCACCGGCGCGCTGCGCAGCCGCGACACCGATCTGATGATCCAGGGCCTGCAGGCCCTCGGCGTGTCGATCACCGCGACGCCCGACGCCGCGACCGGCACCACCCTGCGTGTCGTCCCCGGTCCGATGACCGGCGGCAGCATCGACTGCGGCCTCGCCGGCACCGTGATGCGGTTCCTGCCCCCGGTCGCCGCGCTCGCCGCCGGCACGGTCGCGATCGACGGGGACGAGCAGGCCCGCACGCGGCCGCTCGGCACCATCCTCGACGCCCTGCGCGGCCTGGGTGCCGACATCGACGGGGACGCGTTGCCGTTCACCGTCCAGGGCCACGGCGGTCTGCGCGGCGGCACGGTCACGATCGACGCGTCCGGTTCGTCGCAGTTCGTGTCCGGCCTGCTGCTGTCGGCTGCCCGCTTCGACGAGGGCGTCACCGTCCGCCACCAGGGCGGTCCGCTGCCGTCGATGCCGCACATCGACATGACCGTCGAGATGCTGCGTGAGGCCGGCGTGACCGTGCTGACGCCCGGCGAGAGCGGCGACGCCCACACGTGGAAGGTACTGCCGGGCACGGTCGATCCGGTGGACTGGGTGATCGAGCCCGACCTGTCCAACGCGACGCCGTTCCTCGCCGCGGCCGCCGTCACCGGCGGCACCGTGCGGGTGCCGTTGTGGCCGTCGCGCACCACCCAGCCGGGTGACGCGATCCGCGGCATCCTCACCGACATGGGCGCTGAGGTGAGCCTCTCGGAAGGCACCGCCGGCGTCCTCACTGTGACCGGCCCGAAGTCGTTGCGCGGCATCGACATCGACCTGCACGACATCGGCGAACTCACCCCCACGGTCGCGGCCCTCGCCGCGCTCGCGGACGGCCCGTCGGTCCTGCGCGGCATCGCGCACCTGCGTGGCCACGAGACGGACCGACTGGCCGCGCTGGCCACCGAGATCAACAAGCTCGGCGGTGCGGTCACCGAGACCGACGACGGCCTGCGCATCGAGCCCCGGCCGCTGCACGGCGCCCAGTGGCATTCGTACGCGGACCACCGCATGGCCACGGCAGGCGCGATCGTCGGACTCGTGGTCGACGACGTCCGTATCGAGGACGTGGGCACCACCGCGAAGACCCTGCCCGGCTTCGAGAACCTCTGGGCCGCAATGCTGGACGCGGCAGAATCGACGTCGGGGTCCGCCGAGCAGGGAGCACTGTCCTGAGCCGCCGGCAGTACGACGAGTCCGACGTCCGGATCCGCCCGGGCAAGGGCACCCGCCCGCGGACCAAGACCCGGCCGGAGCACGCCAGCGCCGAGGAAGCCATGGTGGTCTCCGTCGACCGCGGCCGGTGGGGATGTGTGCTCGACGGCGATCCGGACCGGCCGGTGGTCACGATGCGGGCCCGCGAACTGGGCCGCACGCCGATCGTCGTCGGCGATCAGGTGAGCGTCGTCGGCGACCTGTCGGGCAAGCCGGACACCCTCGCCCGCATCGTGCGCGTGGCCGAACGCAAGACCGTCCTGCGGCGCACTGCCGACGACACCGACCCGTACGAGCGGATCGTCGTCGCGAACGCGGCGCAGCTGCTGATCGTTGTCGCGCTGGCCGATCCGCCGCCGCGCACCGGTTTCGTCGAGCGGGCTCTCGTCGCCGCGTACGTCGGCGGCCTGAAACCGATCCTGTGCCTCACCAAGAGCGACCTGGCCACGCCCGACGAGTTCGCCGCGACGTTCGCCGACCTGGACATCCCGGTCGTCGTGGCCGGGCGGGACGATCCGATCGAACCGGTGACGGAGATCCTCACGGGCAAGGTGACGGCGCTCATCGGTCACTCCGGCGTCGGGAAGTCGACCATGGTCAATCGCCTCGTCCCGGACGCGGATCGGGCGACGGGCGTCGTGTCCGGCGTCGGCAAGGGCCGGCACACGTCGACGCAGTCGGTGGCGCTGCCCCTGCCCAGCGGCGGCTGGGTGGTCGACACCCCCGGCATCCGGTCGTTCGGCCTCGCGCACATCTCCCCCGAGAACGTCGTCAGCGCGTTCACCGATCTCGCGGCCGCCGCCGAGGACTGCCCTCGCGGCTGCACCCACCTGGGTCCCCCGGCCGACCCCGAATGCGCGCTGGACAAGCTCACCGGCAAGTCCGCGGGCCGCGTCGAGGCGGTGCGCCACCTGCTCGTCGCGCTGATGACGAACGAGTCCTGGGCCTGAGAAGCGCCTACGACGCCGACGCCCCCTGCGCCCGCGCCGCGAGGACGCGGTACTCGTCCTCGGTGATGGCCCCGGAGTCGAGGAGCGACCGCGCCGTGGCCAGCTGCTCGTCCGTCGATGTCCCGGCCACATCCCTGATGTACTCGGTCTCGGCCTGCAGGTACTGCCGTTCGGCCACTGCCGCGCGCTCCGCCATGGCCGGGCCCCGAACGATCAGGTACACGCAGGCCGCGATGACCGGCAGGACGAACAGCAGGAATACCCACAGCGCCTTCATCCATCCCGACATGCGATGGTCCCGAAACAGGTCGGCGAAGATCATGAAGAGAACCATCAGGTACGCCGCGAACGCGAAACATGCGAAGACCAGCCAGAAGTAGTCCCAGAATGAGTCCATTGTCCGCTCCGTTCACGAGACGATGTCGAACAGGCTCTCCGTCACCACTCTCCCACCGCGGGTGACCCACGGTCCAGGAAACGGTCCACAACACCGCTGTGGCCCGCACCGATTCGGTGCGGGCCACAGCGGTAGTCCAGGTCGGAGAGCGATCTCTAGCGCGACAGCAGCGCGCGCAGGCCGCGACGCTTCCTCGACGCCTTGATGGCCGAGTGCAGTCCGCGACGGCGACCGGTGAGCGGGTCGACGGTGGGGACGGCGTTGCCGCCGAACTTGCGCTCCGACGCCGTCTCGGGCGCGTCATCGGACGTGTCCTTGAGGTACTTGTTCGGCAGCGACAGCTTGGCGATGGTGCGCCACGACTTGAGGTACTGCACCGGCAGCGGGCCGGTGGTGTACGGGAGGTCGTACTTCTCGCACAGCGCCCGCACCTTGACCGCGATCTCGGCGTACCGGTTGGACGGCAGGTCCGGGTAGATGTGGTGCTCGATCTGGTAGCTGAGGTTGCCGGTCATGAAGTCCATGACGGGACCGCCGGAGATGTTGGCGCTGCCGAGCATCTGCCGCAGGTACCACTCGGCCTTCGTCTCCTTGTCGACGTCGGCCTTCGTGAACTTCTCGGCGCCGTCAGGGAAGTGCCCGCAGAAGATCACCGCGTTGGTCCACAGGTTGCGGATGACGCCGGCCGTGAGGTTCGCGGTGAGGGTCGTCTTCCATGCCTTCCCGGTGAGGGCCGGGTAGATCACGTAGTCCTTGACGGCCTGCTTGGCGATCTTGGCGCCGACCTCTTTCGCGTTCCGCTTGGTGAGCTCGCGGTCGTCGCGTCCGGCCGCGACCTTCCCGAGCTCGAGCAGCTGGATCGCGATGCCGTACTCGAACAGGAGCGCGAGGATCGCATTGTACGCGAGGTTGCCGTAGTTGAACGGCTTCCAGCGCTGGTCGCGGGTGACGCGCAGCAGGCCGTAGCCCACGTCGTCGTCCATGCCCAGGATGTTCGTGTACTTGTGGTGCAGGTAGTTGTGGGTCTGCTTCCAGTGCGCCGACGGGTCGGCGTTGTCCCACTCCCAGCTCGAGGAATGGACTTCCGGATCGTTCATCCAGTCCCACTGCCCGTGCATCACGTTGTGCCCGAGCTCCATGTTCTCGATGATCTTCGCGACGCCCAGCATGCCGGCACCGAGCACCCACAGGGGACGCTTGCGGCTGCCGAACAACACTGCGCGCCCGCCGATCTCGAGTCCACGCTGCAGTCGGATGGTATTACGGATGTAGCGCGCATCGCGCTCGCCACGGGAGTCCTCGACATCGCGACGGATCGCGTCGAGTTCGCGACCGAGCGCCTCGACGTCCGCATCCGTCAGATGCGCGTACTCCTTGATGTCGGTAATCGCCACGAGGCCTACCGTACCGTAAGTTACGAGACCGTAGGTTAACGCGAAGTGACTGTGAGGTAGATCACTTTCGTCGCTTTGCGCGACGCCGCCCCACCCGCGCCTCGGCATGAGCACGCAGCGCCGACAGCAGGCCACGGTGCTGCCCGGTCTCCTCGTCGACCCGCAGCGCCTCGGCGATCCGCGAGCCGCTGAGCCGGAACTTGTGCTCCGACGACGTCTCCGGTGCATCGTCCGATGTCCGCTTGAGGAAACGATCCGGCAACGCGAGCTTGTGGATCGTGCGCAGTGCCAGGAGGTACTGACGGCTGAGCGGACCGGAGGTGTACGGCAGGTCGTACTTGTTGCACAGCGCCCGCACCCGCACCGCGATCTCGGAGTACCGGTTGGACGGCAGGTCCGGGAACAGGTGGTGTTCGATCTGATAGCTCAGGTTGCCGGTCATGAACGCCATCACCGGACCGGCGTCGATGTTGGCGCTGCCGAGCATCTGCCTCAGGTACCACTGCGCCCGCGTCTCGTTCTCGAACTGTTCGACGGTGAACTTCTCGGCGCCGTCCGGGAAGTGCCCGCAGAAGATCACCGCGTACGCCCACAAATTGCGCAGGAAGTTCGCGGTCGTGTTCGCGGCAAGGGTGTGCTTCCACGCCCGACCCGTCAGCGCGGGGAACAGCACGAAATCCTTGCCGACCTGACGGACGATCTTGACCGCGAACTGCTTGTTCGGTCCCGAATTCCAATGCTCGGGGTCGACGCCCTCGAGTTCCTTCTGCGCCGACAGGTCGTGCAGCGCAATGCCCCACTCGAACGTCGCCGCCAGGATCACGTTCGCGATCGGCTGCAGCAGGTTGATCGGGCGCCACTTCTCGTCGCGCGTCATCCGGAGGATGCCGAATCCCACGTCGTCGTCCATGCCCACGATGTTGGTGTACGTGTGGTGGGTGTAGTTGTGTGCGCGCTTCCAGTGTTCCGAGGGACCCGTCATGTCCCACTCCCACGTCGTGGAGTGGATCTCCGGATCGTTCATCCAGTCCCACTGGCCGTGGGTGACGTTGTGCCCGAGTTCCATGTTCTCGATGCACTTGGCGAGCGTGAGCAGCGTCGTCCCCACCACCCAGGCCGGCCGATGACGGCTGCCGAACAGGACCGCCCGTCCGCCCAGCTCGAGGGAACGCTGCAGCCGGATCGTGCTCCGAATGTAGCGGGCATCCCGTACGCCCCGAGACTCCTCGACATCGCGACGAATCGCATCCAATTCTCGCCCGAGGGCTTCGATATCGGCGTCGGTGAGGTGGGCGAACTCTTTGATGTCCGTGATGGCCACCGAGGTCCTCCGTTGGATATATAGATCAGATCACCGGCGTCGGCCATCGACGCAAGGCACTGGGTACCGCACAGGCACTGGGTACAACGATACGGGAAACCGGACACCTGTCGGCCCGGCTGCCGTCCGGATCACACGAGACCTCAGACCTCGAGCGTGCAATCGCCGGCCGCGGCCGAGATGCAGGTCTGGATGCGCTCCCCCTCGGCATGTTCCTTACCGTTGCGCAGGTCCACGGCGTGACCCGATGCGAGCGGGACCACGCAGGTCTGGCAGATACCCATGCGGCAGCCGAACGGCATCAGCACGCCGGCCTTCTCGCCCGCCTCGAGCAGTGTGGTGGCGCCGTCCACCTCGATCGACTTCTCCGACCGGTCGAACGTGACGGTGCCGCCCTCGCCGGACAGATCGGCCCGGGACACGGCGAACCGCTCCAGGTGCAGGTTCGGCGTGATGCCCTCCTGCTCCCAGGTCTTCTCGATGTCATCGAGCATCCCGAGGGGCCCACACGCCCACGTCTGTCGCTCGCGCCAGTCCGGGCACACCTCGTCCAGCTCGGACAGCGCGAACTTGCCCTCGGACCGCGTGTGCCGGACGTGGCAACCGAACGACGGGTAGTCCTTCTGCAGCTCCGCGAGCTCGTCGCCGAACATGACCGCGTCCTCGGTGGGTGCCGAGTGGATGTGGACGACGTCGGGCAGTTCCCCGCGCCGGCTCATCGTCCGCAGCATCGACATCACCGGGGTGATGCCACTGCCCGCGGTGAGGAACAGGATCTTCTCCGGCGGCGGCTCCGGCAACGCGAAGTTTCCGGTCGGCGCGGCCAGGCGCACGATCGTCCCCGACGGCACACCCGTCACCAGGTGACTCGACAGGAAGCCCTCGGGCATCGCCTTCACGGTGATCGAGATCAGCTTGTGGTCGACGTTGGGAGCCGACGTGAGCGAGTAGGACCGCCAGTGCCACCGTCCGTCAACGTGGATGCCGATGCCGACGTACTGACCGGGCTGGTATGCGAAGTCGAAGCCCCACCCCGGCTTGATCACCAGTGTCGCCGAATCGGCCGTCTCGGGCCGGACCTCGACGATGCGTCCGCGCAGTTCACGCGCGGACCACAAGGGGTTCACCAGGTGCAGGTAGTCGTCGGGAAGCAACGGCGTGGTCAACCGGGTGACGGCACCGCGCACCACGTTCGCCACGGACCGGTTCGAGCCCGCGACCCTTGCCGCCGGCGCCTCGATCCAGCTCTTCAGTCCCATCCGACCTCCATCTCGCACTTCGAGCGTACGGCCAGCGTAGGGCATGAGGCTACGGTGGCGTAAGTTACGGCCGAGTAGTAAGGCGCGCTAACGACTCGTCGGGCGGGTCCGCCGCCGGTCAGAGTAGCTCGAGCAGGAACGGCAACTCCTGCGTCGCGTACCACGCGAGCTCGTGATCCTCTGCGTCGCCGAGAACGAACTCCGCGTCCGGGTCGCCGAGATCGGCAGCGTCGACCACCTGCGCGGCCTTCGCGATGTCGGACTCCGCCTCCGCCAGATCGACGTGCACCGACGCGACCTGGGACAGCGTGAGAACGTCGGCCAGACGGACCACCGCATCGTCGAGATCGGGGCGCAGCTTGACGTCGTCGACGTCGGCCGCGATCACCGCGCGGCGCGACATGGGCGCGACCTCACCAGCCTCGCCGCCGTCACCGCCCTCGCCCTCGTCCTCGTCCGGCGTGGCGGCCGCGATCAACCGCAGCGATGCCCGCGCGGCCTCCGCCATCGCCACCTCGGCGAGCTCCTCGTCGTCGCCGGAGTTGTACGCCTCCCGCAGTGCCGGCGTGACCGCGAACGCGGTCCGGCTCACCGGGGAGAACTCCCGCTCGGCAACCAGTTGCCGCAGCATCGGGATGGTCGCGGGAATGTAGACCCTCACGCCCGACCTCCGGTCACTTGCGTCCGTACCGACCGCGATTCCGACTCAGCCACTGGCTTCCACCAACTCCTCGAGAGACTCGTGCAACGACGCGGCGACCACATCCACGTCGGCCATGGCGTCGCGATCCGCATTCAAACCGTAGTAGACGTGGCCGTCGTACGACGTCAACGCAATGCTCAGGGTCTGATTCTTCAGCAGCGGCGACACGGGATACATCTCGACCATCCGCATCCCGGCCAGATAGAGCGGGATCTGCGGTCCCGGCGCGTTGGTGACCATGAGGTTGAACATCCGCTGCGACAGGCTGCTCGCCGCCCGGGCGCCGCGGGCGTGCAGGGACGCGGGCGCGAACCCGGACAACCGGATCATCGTCCGGGCCGTCACCGGCCGACTCTGCCGCCCGAACGCCTCCGTCGCGTGCGCGACGTGTGAGAGCCGGACGACCGGATTGGGCTCACCGACCGGCAGATCCACCAGGAACGACGACGTCCGACCGTGCGGCGCACCGACCTCGCCGTCGTCGCACACGTCGATCACGCTCGCACCGTTGGTACCCGGTCGCGCCTCGCAGATGGACATCGGGGCCAGCACGCGCAGGGTGGTGGCCTCCGATACCGGCTCACCGCGGGCCAGGAGCCAATTCCGCATCGCACCCGCGACCACGGTCAGGACCACGTCGTTGATCGAGCATCCGTAGCGGGCGCGGATCCTGCGGTAGCGCTCGAGATCGGTGCGCGCCACGGCGAACCGGCGGTTGCGGGAGATCGGGGCGTTCAGCGGGCTCGACGGCGCCGGCTGCGCCGCCGTGCGCGCCAGGGTGGCGAGCTTGCCGACCACGTCGACCGCCTCGTCCACTACCGATGCCATGTCCCCCAACGTCATTCGCAGGGTTGCAAACCCATCGCCGGGCCGGGAGACGAGTTGGGCGAGGGCCGCGGCGACCAGCGCCGGCTCCCCCGGCGCCGGCTCCGGCATCCACAGATCGTCACTCGCGACCACGGGCGCGGCGTCCTCGTCGAGGATCACCTGACTCATCTCGAGGGCCGTCTCGCCGTCGACCAACGCCGAATGCGACTTCGTGAACACCGCACACCGGTTGTCGGCCAATCCTTCGACGACGTACATCTCCCACAGCGGCCGAGTCGTGTCCAACGGCCGCGAGACCAGTCGCGCCACCAGGTCGTGCAGCTGTTCGTCCGTTCCCGGAGACGGCACCGCGGAGCGTCGGACGTGGTAGGTGATGTCGAAGTCCGGGTCGTCGACCCACACCGGCCGGGCCAGCCCGAACGCGACCTCCCGAACCTTCTGCCGATACCGCGGCACCAGGTGCAGGCGACTCTCGATCAGCCGGAGCACGGCCTCGAACTCGAGACCCGACTCGGGTAGCTGGAGGATCGCGAGTGAACCCAGATGCATCGGCGTGTTGCTCGCGTCGAGAAAGTAGAACGACGCGTCCTGCGTCGTCAGTCTGGTCGCCCTGGCCACCTATCGCCCCCTGCCCCGGAGATCCTCGCCCGCCGGATCCCCACCGTCCGATTCCGGGCGGATTCCCGAATCGAGAAGAATCGCAATCTCTTCCACCGCCGCCGACGGGTCGACGTGGTGCACCCCCACCATGCCCGCCGCGGCCGCCGCGCGCACGTTCCCCACGAGGTCGTCGACGAAGACGCACTCGAGGGGATCGAGCCCGAGCCGAGCCGCGGTCAATTCGTAGATCCGCCGGTTCGGCTTCGCCATTCCCACGTCACCGGACAGCACGACCTCGTCCACGAACGGGCCCGCCAGGTCGCGCAGTCCCTGTGCCCCCGGACCTCCGGGATCGTTGCTGAGGATCGCGGTGCGGATTCCCCGTCGACGCGCGTCACCCACGACGCGGGCCATCAGGTCCGCGTCCGCGCCGGGACCCGCCAGCACCCCGCCGAAGTCCAACACCAGTCCGCGCACACGCTCACCCTAGAACTCGCCGCCCCCGCTGGCGACACAGGCGACACGGACGACACGGGCGACACGGGCGACACGAGTCGGACCGAAACCGATCGCGCGCACCCCCTCGCTTTTCGGAATCGAACGTGCCATGCTGTCCGCCAGATTCCGTACCTCTCCGCGGAGTCGACCTGTAGCAGCACCTGTCGACATTGCGTATCGGCTCCCGCCGCTTCCCGGCGACCGCGCGATACCGGAGAGGCCAGATCATGTCCGCACCGCACCGGTTCCTGTCCCGTGCACCGCAGTTCGAACCACCGACATCCGATGCCCCGGGCTCTTCGGCGTGCTCGCCTGCGCCGCGGTCCGCATCCGTCCGGTCCGCACAGCGCTCACCCCACGACGGCCGGTCACCACGCCGCGCGCCGTCCGCGGCACCGGATTCGGTCACGTCGCCCGACGCGCGACAGTTCGCGGAGAGCGCGCTGCGCCTGACCCTCGAGGTCCTCGACCGCCGCCGCGCCCCGGCCCAGCTGCGCTCGATCGTCACCCCGACCGTGCTGGATCTCGTCCACGCGCTCGTGCGGTCGGCCCCGGTCGGCAGCCGACTGGGTACGGCCACCCTCGCGCGCGTCCGCGTGCAACGGGTCCACGCGGCCGCGACCGAGGTGTTCGAGGCGTTCGAGGTGTTCGGCACCTACAACCGCGGCGGCCGGGTGTTCGCTGTTGCCGCGCGTATCGAACGCGGCAACAGCAGACACCCGGCCGGTTGGGCGATCACGTCACTGCGAATCGCCTGAGGTCAGCGTCAGCGCTTGCGCTTGGAGCGCGGGGCCTTCTTCGCCTTCGAATCCTGGCGGGCGGCCTCGCGGCGCTCGCGGCGCGTGCCCGGGGCCCCGTCCTGCTCGTCCGCAGAGCGACTGACCTGGGCGTTACCGTCTTCGGCGGGACCGGAGAAGGTGAGCCCACGCGGCTGCATCTCGTCGAGCCCCTTCGCCTTGAGCGCTGACGGGGCCGCCGAACGGGCCGCGTCCTGGGCGGCCTGCTGGGACGGGAGCGGCTGCGCCTGCTGCTTGGCGAGCGAGGGCCCGCCACCCGCGGTGGCTGCCGCCGAGGCCGCGGTGACGCTCACCGGGGAGCCGCCGCCCTGCGGGGTGCCGGCCTCCACCTGGAGGTTGAACAGGAACCCGACGGACTCTTCCTTGAGGCCTTCGAGCATCGCGATGAACATGTCGTAGCCCTCGCGCTGGTACTCGACGAGCGGATCGCGCTGCGCCATCGCGCGCAGGCCGATGCCCTCCTTGAGGTAGTCCATCTCGTAGAGGTGCTCACGCCACTTGCGGTCCAGCACGGACAGCAGCACGCGGCGTTCGAGCTCACGCATTCCGTTCGCGCCGGCGATCTCGTCGATCTGCTGCTCACGCTTGGCGTACGCGTCCCTGGCGTCCTCCAGCAACGCCTCGAGCAGCTCCTCCCGGCCCAGGTCCGACTCCCCGGCCTCGGCCGCGCCTACGAGCTCCTTGTAGTCGATTCCGACCGGGTACAGCGTCTTCAGGGCCGTCCAGAGCTGGTCCAGATCCCAGTCCTCGACATACCCCTCGGCGGTGGCGCCGTTGACGTACGCGGTGACCACGTCCGTGATCATCGACTCGACCTGGCCCTCGAGATCCTCGCCTTCGAGGATGCGGCGGCGCTCCTCGTAGATGACGGTGCGCTGCTGGTTCATCACCTCGTCGTACTTGAGGACGTTCTTGCGGATCTCGAAGTTCTGCTGCTCGACCTGCGTCTGTGCGCTCTTGATCGCCTTCGAGACCATCTTGGCCTCGATCGGGACATCGTCGGGCAGGTTCAGGCGCGTCATGATCGACTCGAGCGCCGCACCGTTGAAGCGCCGCATCAGTTCGTCGCCGAGCGACAGGTAGAAGCGCGACTCACCGGGATCGCCCTGACGGCCGGAACGACCGCGCAGCTGGTTGTCGATACGACGCGACTCGTGCCGCTCGGTGCCGAGCACATACAGGCCGCCGGCGGCGCGAACCTTCTCCGCGTCCGCCTTGACCTCGGCCTTGACCTTGTCGAGGACGCCCTCCCACGCGGCCTCGTACTCGTCCGGGTTGTGCACCGGGTCGAGGCCCTGCTTGCGCAGCACGAGGTCGGCGATGATGTCGGGGTTGCCGCCCAGCACGACGTCGGTGCCACGACCGGCCATGTTGGTCGCCACGGTCACGGCGCCGGAGCGTCCGGCCTCGGCGACGATCGTCGCCTCCTGCTCGTGGAACTTGGCGTTGAGCACGCTGTGCACCACGCCGCGCTTGGTGAACTGCTTCGACAGGTATTCCGAGCGCTCGACGCTGGTGGTACCGATCAGGACCGGCTGGCCGTTCTGGTGCCGCTCGACGACATCGTCGACGACGGCGTCGAACTTGGCCTCTTCGCTCTTGTAGATCAGGTCGCCGTTGTCGACACGGATCAGCGGACGGTTGGTCGGGATCGGGATGACGCCCAGGCCGTAGGTCTGGTGCAGCTCGGCGGCCTCGGTCTCGGCCGTACCCGTCATGCCCGACAGCCGGTCGTACAGGCGGAAGTAGTTCTGCAGCGTGATCGTGGCGAGGGTCTGGTTCTCGGCCTTGATCTCGACCTTCTCCTTGGCCTCGATCGCCTGGTGCATGCCCTCGTTGTAGCGGCGGCCCACCAGCACACGGCCGGTGAACTCGTCGACGATGATGACCTCGCCGTCGCGGACGATGTAGTCCTTGTCCCGCTGGTAGAGCTCCTTCGCCTTGATGGCGTTGTTGAGGTAGCTCACCAGCGGCGAGTTCGCGGCCTCGTACAGGTTGTCGATACCGAGCTGGTCCTCGACGAACTCCACACCGGCCTCGTGCACGCCGATGGTGCGCTTACGGATGTCGACCTCGTAGTGGACGTCCTTCTTGAGCAGCGGTGCGATCCGCGCGAACTCGCTGTACCACTTGCTGGACGCGTCGGCCGGACCCGAGATGATGAGCGGGGTGCGGGCCTCGTCGATGAGGATCGAGTCGACCTCGTCGACGACGGCGAAGTTGTGGCCACGCTGGACGAGGTCGTCGAGGCTGTGCGTCATGTTGTCGCGCAGGTAGTCGAAACCGAACTCGTTGTTGGTGCCGTAGGTGATGTCGGCGGCGTACGCCTTGCGACGCTGCGCGGGAGTCATCCCGGACAGGATCACGTCGACCTCGAGACCCAGGAAGCGGTGGACGCGGCCCATCCACTCCGAGTCGCGCTTGGCGAGGTAGTCGTTGACGGTGACGACGTGCACGCCGTCACTGGAGATCGCATTGAGGTACGCCGGCAGCACACAGGTCAGGGTCTTGCCCTCGCCGGTCTTCATCTCGGCGACGTTGCCGAAGTGCAGCGCCGCGCCACCCATCACCTGGACGTCGAAGTGGCGCTGGCCGAGCACGCGGCTCGCGGCCTCCCGGGCCACGGAGAATGCCTCGGGCAGCATCTCGTCGAGCGTCTCGCCGTCGGCGTAACGCTTCCGGAATTCGTCGGTCTTGGCCCGGAGTTGTTCGTCGGACAGCTTCTCGACCTCGGGAGAGAGGGAGGAGACATGGTCGGCGATGTGCTTGAGCCGCTTGACCATGCGACCTTCACCTACACGGAGCAGCTTCGATAGCGACAGTGACGGCACGGTCCTCTTTGTCCTCAATCCTCGGTGTCAGGTAATGACAAACGGAATCCGGCCGAGGTCGGGTGACCCCAGCCGGATCCCATGGTATGCGCAATCACGGTCGGGCGAGTAGACCGACCGTCCGCGACATCACGCCAGACGTATCAACCCGTAGTCGAACGCGTGGCGTCGATACACGACAGAAGGCCGATCGGTCTCCTTGTCGTGGAACAGATAGAAGTCGTGCCCGACCAGCTCCATCTCGTACAGCGCGTCGTCGACGGTCATCGGCTCGGCGGAGTGGACCTTCGTGCGCACGATCTGACCCGGACCGGGCGGAGCCTCGCCGTCCAAGGACAAATCGCGGTCGATCGCCAGCGAGTCGTCCTGTGCCAGCGCGGCTGTGGCCTGCGCGACGGAGACGGGAGTCTTCTCTCCGTAGTGGACCTTGCGGCGATCCTTGGTTCGACGCAATCGACTTTCCAGTTTGGCAGTCACGGATTCGAATGCCGCGTAGAAACTGTCCGCGCTCGCTTCGGCGCGGGCGACAGGGCCCTTGCCGCGAGCCGTGATCTCGACTCGCTGGCAACTCTTCGCCTGTCGGCGATTACGTTCGTGCTGGAGTTCCACGTCGAAGTGGAAGATGGTGGGATCGAAACGCTCGAGTCGTGCGAGCTTCTCGGAAACGTAGACCCGGAAATGATCCGGCACTTCCACGTTGCGTCCTTTGACGACGATTTCGGCGTTGTTCGCGCCCGTAGTACTTGGAGCCTCCGCGTTGGCGGTGTCTTCGTCGACGAAAACCGAGGCTTGCGTAGGGGTCGTCACTCGTACCTCCCGATAAACGGCCGGCTCACATTGGTGGAGACCGGCGAGTTCGATCTCGACCGGGCGGGGAACCACCCGGCTCAGAACGTGAAATATCACCTCCCACCTGTGACTTCGGGTGTGAACGCGACGCTAGTACGTAACCGCTCCGTGTGCCACTGTTCAGCCATATTTCACCGGTGTGTCGTCTGTGACATCTGTCCCGATCCCGCGATTTCGTCGCGCCTCGAGAAGCCCCCCGGAAGGACTCGGAAGGACCCCGCAAGCCTCCGGAAGCCGTCGCGATATCCGCCCGGGATCGCCGCCGGAATTGTCCGATCAGGCCGCGGCGACAACCAATACCGCCCCGACCTGCACACCTTCCGATTCGAGAACCCGAACCGCCTCCGCCGAGGTTGCCCCGGTGGTGACGACGTCGTCCACGAGAACGACCTCGGCACCCATGCAACCGAGCCTGACGATCTCGTCGCGACGGGAAGCGGACACGCAAATCCGGCCCGCCAGATTGTCCTGCCGCTGCGCCGCCGACAGCCCGACGGAATCACGCACACCACGTCGCATCGACAGCGCCGGACAGACGTGGCAACCGGTCTCCAGCAGACGCGCGGCGGCCTGCGTGGACCGCAGCACCGGGTCTCCACCACGGGTGCGCGCCGTGCGGGCCCGCGTCGGGGCCGGAACGAGCACCAGCGGCGCCAGCTGCGGCGGATCCAACTCGCCCCAGCGCCGCAGCGTGTCGACCGCGTCCGCGAGCGCAGCGCCCAGCGGGGCTGCGAGATCTCGCCGACCCCGTTCCTTCGCCGCGATCACCGCACGCCGCCGTGGACCCGCATACGGTCCCAGCGCCCACACCGGGACGCCGGGATCCACCCGAGGATGCACCGCCACCGGGTCGTCGGACAGGGTGCGCCTGCACCGGTCGCACCACCCCGAACCGGGTTCACCGCAACCCCCGCACTCGGCGGGGAGGACCAGGTCGAGGAGCGCGCGCATGCCGGGAGTGTGCCCCGTGCCCCCGACAAGCGCCGACAGGCACCGGCAGACACCCTCGAGCACCGACGGCGGCGAGGTCAGCCCGGCAGCACCGGGACCGCATTCGTCCCGGTCAGGCCCGGAACCTCACGCCAGTACCGGTCGCCGGCCGGGTCGTTGTTGTTGAGCTGGAACACCGCTCGCGAGTCCGCGACGAACTCGGTGGTCGACGACGCGTCCACCGCCACCACCGGCGAGGTGAGGTTGCGGCTCGGCAGCGAGTCCATCCGCGAACCGTCGACGGCCAGCTGCACGACCGGCACGTCCGAACCCGAACGGGCCACGACCACCGTGTCCCCGGTGCTCCAGTCGAGCGACACCGCGGGACTGCCGAGACCGTGCGCGATGGCGCGTGGATTGGTGAGCGAGAACTCGCCGTCCGGCTGCTGCATCACCGTCGCCACATAGACCTTGCCGTCGACGATCAACGCCGCCCGGACCCCGTCGCGGGACAGCCGCAGCTCGGTGATCGGCCCGCCGATCGCATTGATCGCGCCGGTCTCGACGTTCATCGTCGTGAGCTTTCCGGTTCCGGTCTCGCGAACCACCCGCACGACGGTCGAGCCGTTGACGGCGGCCCACACGGTGGAGCCGTCGAACGCCCACGACGGCCGGGTGATCGACTGCGCCTCGAGCGCGGTCGCCACGTTTCCGTCGTAGGTCCCCACGACCAGCGCGGTCTGCGGCTCCGGCGCCGGCCGGCGTGTCTCGGCCACCGCGGCCGTGAGCGTGCCGTCCCGCGACAACGCGATCGACCGGAGATTGTCCGACGCACCGAAGTACCCGGGGACCGGCGCGACGACCCCGTCGTTCACGGAGGCCAGCCCGCCGCCGCGCAGCGCGTGGAGGCCGACGGTCGCGCTGGTCGTCGCGAGCGGATTGAGCGACGCCACGTCCGCCGTCGTCCATCCTTCGGGGTACCGCTCGTCGAGCGGCTGGCCGTCGGCCAACAGGACGTACGGACCGGAGATGTCGGCGTTTGCCAACGTCCAGACCACCTGCGCGGCAAGGAGTTCGCGCGACTGCGTGTTCATCCGCCCGAGGCCCTGGAAGTCGACGCTCACACCGCCCAGCCCCACCCCGACCTGGGAGGCTCGGCCGTCGGCCTTGGTGATGGTGCCGAGCACGGAGACCCCCGAACCCAGTTCGTTGCGCACCGCACCGGCCAGCGACGGTTTGGGACCGTCGATGAGGAGACCGATCAGCTGCGTGACCATCTGGTCCGGGCTCGCCGCGATCCAGCGAGGGTCGGGGACGACCGTCTGAGCCGTCGGGTCGAGGAAGTACAACGATTTGCGCTGATACGAATTGAGGAACTGGGGACGGTCCATGATCACGCCGTTGGGCAGATCGTCGATCCGCCATTCACCGTCCACCTTGGCCCAGCTGAACTTGGCCTCGAACGTGCCCTCCTGCGCCTGGTACAAACCGCCCGGTTCGAGCTCGCCCACCCGGTTGGCGCGAATCGTGTAGACCGCGCGGTCGGCGGTGCGTGACTCGAGGATGAGATCGATCTTGTCGACGATCGTCGCGCTCGCGGCATCGTCCCACCGCGCCGACATGTCCTTGGTCAGGTACTGCCGGGCGGCAAGATGCCGATTGGCCGGGTCGGTGCTGGCCTTGACGAAATCTCGCAGCAGCAGATCCGGCTCGCGTCCGGGCGCCGGGGCCTCCACGCTCGTACTGACCGGCGCACGCTCGATGGTCCCGATCGCCTGCGGCGTCGACGAGTCCGGCAGATTCGCACAGCCCGCCGTGCCGAGCAGCAGCGCGGCCAGCGACGCCGCGGCCACTACCGTCCGCGAGCGCCTGCCGTGGCGCACCCGAATGCCGGTCACGACTCACGCTCCCGCACCCGGGGCACCGTCGGAGACTCGTCCGGGTCCAGCTGCCGGGGAGGCCGCTCAACCGGCTGCGTCGCCGACTGGGCAGCGCCCGACCCGGCGGGCGCCATCTCGTCACCGGCCGAGGACGCGGCCGCGGGCTCAGGTTCGGGCTTGGTCGGAGGCAGCGGTTGTCCCTGGACGAGCTTCTTGGTCGACGGCTTCAGCGGGAGCGGGCTCCGGGTGACCTTGCGCCCGCGCACACGCGGCAACGTCAGGCGGAAGCACGCGCCCTCGCCGGGTTCGCCCCACGCCTCGAGCGTGCCGTTGTGCAGGTTCGCGTCCTCCACGCTGATCGCCAGGCCCAGCCCGGTTCCGCCGGAACGCCGGACGCGGGACGGGTCCGACCGCCAGAACCGGTTGAACACCAACTTCTCCTCCCCAGGGCGCAGTCCCACACCCTGGTCGCGGACGATGAAGGCGGCCGCGTCGTCGTCGGCCCGCAACCGCAACAGGACGGGCTTGCCCTCGCCGTGGTCGATCGCGTTCGCGAGCAGGTTCCGCAGGATGCGCTCCACACGGCGCGGATCGACCTCCGCGATCACTGCCTCGTCCGGCAGATCCACGATCAGTTCCGTCGAGGTCTCCTTCGCGAGGTGGCGAACGGTCGAGACCGCCGCACGCGCACACATCCGCAGGTCCAGTTGTTCGGCCGCCAGCTCCGCGACACCGGCGTCGTGCCGGGAGATCTCGAGCAGGTCCCCGAGCAGGCTCTCGAACCGGTCCAGCTCCGCGACGAGCAGCTCGGACGACCGCTTCAGGATGGGGTCGAGCTCGTCGCTGCTGTCGTGGATCAGGTCCGCGGCCATCCGGACCGTGGTGAGCGGGGTGCGCAGCTCGTGGCTCACGTCCGACGTGAACCGTTTCTGCAGATTGCCGAACTCCTCGAGCTGCGTGATCTGCTTCGACAGACTCTCGGCCATCTCGTTGAACGACATCGCGAGCCGGGCCATGTCGTCCTCGCCGCGGACCGGCATGCGTTCCTTGAGCCGGCCGTCCGCGAACCGCACCGCGATCCGGGACGCCGACCGGATCGGCATGACGACCTGGCGTGCGACGAGCATCGAGATCGCGGCGAGCAGCACCGCCAGCACCGCACCACCGATCAGCATCGTGCCCCGCACCAGGGACAGGCTGCGGTCCTCGCTCGCGAGGGGGAACACGAGGTACAGCTCGAGAGTCGAGATGTCCGACGCCGTGGGGCTGCCGATGATCAGCGCCGGACCCGAGTACCCGTTGGGGTCGGACACCGTCGCGAACTGGTAGCTGATCTGGTTGGCACGAACGAAGTCGCGCAGGCTCGCCGGGATCTGGTTCGCCGGCCCGCTCGTGGTCGGTTCCCGTGGGCCGTCCCCTGGCACGATGAGCACCGGATCGAAGGTACCTGCGGATCCGGACGTCTGACCACCGTCGGGCTGGCGGTTCGTGAGCGCCAGACGGGCAGCGTCGAGCCGCACCTGGAGCGAGCCGCTGTCGTCGGCGCCGGAGAGCTGCGCCTCGACCGTGCTGCGCGCACGATCGAGTTCCTCGGTGGCGGCGGTGATCTTCGCCTCGAGGAGCCGATCGGTGATCTGGCTGGTCAACACCACACCCAGAATCGTGATCACGATCAGCGACAGCGACAACGTCGACACGACGACGCGGAGCTGCAAAGACCGGCGCCATGCGTGGGCAAGCCAGTTGCCGCACGCTCGACACCAGCGGATCAGCGGCGAGAAAGCCCGGCTGGCTCGCCGCCGGTTCCGGCGGGCACCGATCACGGCGGTCCGGCCTTGTAGCCGACCCCCCTGACGGTAAGCACCACCTCGGGATTCTCGGGATCCTTCTCGACCTTGGCGCGCAGACGCTGCACGTGCACGTTCACCAGTCGGGTGTCCGCCGCGTGACGGTATCCCCAGACCTGCTCGAGTAGGACCTCACGGGTGAACACCTGCCGCGGCTTGCGTGCGAGGGCGACCAGCAGGTCGAACTCGAGCGGCGTGAGCGAGATGAGCGCGTTGTCGCGTGTCACCTTGTGCGCCGGCACATCGATCATGATGTCGCCGATGCTCAGGACCTCGGCCGGCTCCTCCTCCGTGCGGCGCAGGCGAGCGCGCACCCGGGCAACCAGTTCCTTCGGCTTGAACGGCTTCATGATGTAGTCGTCCGCGCCGGACTCGAGGCCCAGGACGACGTCGACCGTGTCCGTCTTGGCGGTGAGCATGACGATCGGGACACCCGATTCGGCCCGCAGCACCCGGCACACGTCGATACCGTTCATGCCCGGCAGCATGAGGTCGAGGAGCACCAGATCCGGTCGGGTCTCACGAACGGCCGACAACGCCTGGCTGCCGTCACCGACCACGAAGGGTTCGAATCCCTCACCGCGGAGCACGATGGTGAGCATCTCGGCGAGCGCCGTGTCATCGTCGACAACCAGAATCCTTGGCTTCATATCCCTATCGTTACATCTCTGAGGCTGCTAAATGCGGAAAGGCGCGTTCACTGCCGCGGCGTGCCGCTCAATGTTGCCGTCACGGACCGCCCGGTATTACTGCGCCGCGCCGCGCCGCTTATGCAAGAGTGCCAGTTTATCGGCGAGAGTGCCCGGATCCACATCGGGCGCGACGGACAACCACGGCGAGTTCCAGTCCGCGGCGGCCAGCTCCCGGTACACCTCCCCCGTGCGAGCCTGCAGGCCGCTGTCCTTCTCGTAGGCGTCCAGCGCGCGCGAACTGTCCGCGGCCTCGCGCCGACGCGCCCGTTCCTCCGCGAGCGCCACGGGCACGTCGAGGTACATCTGCAGGTCCGGCCGTGGCAGACCCAATCGGTCGAACTCGAGCTCTTCGATCCAGGTGACGAACTCGCCGTCCCCGTGCTGGTGTAGCCGGGCCGCGCCGTACGCCGCGTTGGAGGCGACGTAGCGGTCCAGGATCACCACGTCGTGGCGGGCGACCAGATCCCGCAGTTGCGGTGCGGCACCGGCACGGTCGAGCGCGAACATCACCGCCATCGCGTGGACCGACTCGCTCAGGTCGCCGTGCTCCCCCTTGAGCGCCTCCGACGCGAGATCGGCATGGATCGACGCACCGTAGCGCGGGAAATCCAGCGTTGCGACCGTCAGACCGTCCTGCTCGAGCTGCGTGACGACCTTTCCGACCAGTGTCCGCTTGCCGGCACCGTCGAGCCCTTCCAGGGCGATCAGAGTTCCCACGATCGCCGAGCCTATCGGTGCCCGCGGCCGCGCCCGCGGATCCGGCCCTGCGAGGGCCGTCACAGCGCTGTCCGGATCATCCGGGGCGAACAGCAGTGGCCGGGGATCGTGTCACGATCCCCGGCCACCGTCGTCAGTGCGACCGACGCGGTCCTACGACTCGGGTCAGTAGCGGTAGTGCTCCGGCTTGTACGGGCCCTCGACGTCGACGCCGATGTACTCGGCCTGATCCTTCGTCAGCTTGGTGATCGAACCACCGAGCGCCTCGACGTGGATCTTCGCGACCTTCTCGTCGAGGTGCTTGGGCAGGCGGTAGACCTCGTTGTCGTACTCGTCCGGCTTGGTCCACAGCTCGATCTGCGCGATCGTCTGGTTCGCGAACGAGTTCGACATCACGAACGACGGGTGGCCGGTCGCGTTGCCCAGGTTCAGCAGACGTCCCTCGGACAGCACGATGATGCTGTGACCGTCGGCGAACGTGAACTCGTCGACCTGCGGCTTGATGTTGATCCGCGTGACGTCACCGGCGCGCTCGAGGCCCGCCATGTCGATCTCGTTGTCGAAATGGCCGATGTTGCCCAGGATCGCCTGGTGCTTCATCTGCTTCATGTGCTCGAAGGAGATGATGTCCTTGTTGCCGGTCGCCGTGATGACGATGTCGGCCTCGCCGATGAACTCCTCGACGGTCTTGACGTTGAAGCCGTCCATCAGCGCCTGGAGGGCGTTGATCGGGTCGACCTCGGTGACCGTGACGCGGGCGCCCTGGCCGCGCAGTGCCTCGGCGCAGCCCTTGCCGACGTCGCCGTAGCCGCACACCAGCGCAGCCTTGCCACCGATCAGCACGTCGGTGCCGCGGTTGATGCCGTCGAGCAGCGAGTGGCGGGTGCCGTACTTGTTGTCGAACTTGCTCTTGGTGACCGAGTCGTTGACGTTGATGGCCGGGAACGCCAGCTCACCCGCGGCGGCGAACTGGTACAGCCGCAGCACGCCGGTGGTGGTCTCCTCGGTGACGCCCTTGACGTTCTCCGCGATGGCCGTCCACTTGCCGCCGTCGGCCTCGAGCGACTTGCGCAGCAGCGCCAGGAACACCTTGTACTCGTCCGAGTCGTGCTCGTCGTCGGTGGGCGGGACGACGCCGGCCTTCTCGTACTGTGCACCGCGCAGCACCAGCATCGTCGCGTCACCACCGTCGTCGAGGATCATGTTGGCGGTGGTACCGGGCCATGTGAGCATCTGCTCAGCCGCCCACCAGTACTCCTCGAGGGTCTCGCCCTTCCATGCGAACACGGGGACGCCCTTGGGCTCCTCGACGGTGCCGTGCGGGCCGACGACGACGGCCGCGGCCGCGTGATCCTGCGTCGAGAAGATGTTGCACGACGCCCATCGAACTTCAGCACCGAGAGCGACCAGCGTCTCGATCAGGACCGCGGTCTGGATGGTCATGTGCAGCGAGCCGGACACGCGAGCGCCCTTGAGCGGCAACACGTCTGCGTACTCACGACGCAGTGCCATCAGACCCGGCATCTCGTGCTCGGCCAGCCGGATCTCCTTGCGTCCGAACTCGGCGAGCGACAGATCCGCCACCTTGAAATCGATACCGTTACGGTGCTCGGCCACGGGCGCCGCTGAAACTGAGGACGTCATGTGTCTCTCCTGTTCGCTGTCTGGAATGACACCCAGGTTATCGGGTACCGATCCCACCCGGGGACGGGCCGTACCCCGTCACACGTGTGCGACGACGTCCACGAACGGGGCCAGCAGCGCGGCAAGGTCACGCGCATCGTCACCATCGGACGCGGGAGGCATCGAAACGTAACTCAGCGCGACTCGTACGACACCCCGCGCCAAGATCACCGAATCGGCCTCGGACGCCTGAATCCAACTCCGCCGGAACGTCTCCGCCAGACGCCCCGACGCCCGCTCGATGAGCGGGGCGCTGTCGGTCGTGACGATCCGCAGCAGGTCCGGTTTGGCGGCACCGGTCCGCAACGAGCACACCAGCGGGTCCTCGGTGCTCGCCTGGAAGAACGCGGCGAACCCGTCCACGAGGGCCGCGCGGGCATCCCCGACGTGCGCGTACACCGCCGACGCCACCGCATCGACGAACCGGTCGACCAATTGCAGCGCATACCCCTCCGCGAGCCCCTGACGCGACCCGAACTCGTTGTACAGCGTCTGCCGACTGATCCCGGCGACCGCGGCGACATCGGTCATCGTCACCTTCGACCAGTCCCGCTCGAGCAGCAGGTCGTGGACGGCGCCGAGGATCGACTCGCGCAGCAGCAGCCGCGAGGCCTCCTGATAGGGCACGCGGGGTTGCGACTCGGTCATGCCACCGACCCTAGTGACACTGCTCGGCTGCGCTCGACCGGCACACGGCTCAGCTTCGCTCGACCTCGACCATGAAGAAGTCCGCCTTCGCCGCCCCGCAGTCCGGGCAACGCCAATCGTCGGGAATGTCCCCCCAGCGCGTGCCGGGGGCGATGCCCTCGTCGGGCCAGCCCTCCGCCTCGTCGTACTCGAATCCGCACTGTGCGCACTGGTAGAGCTTGTACTCGTTCACGATCACCCTCCTACGGGCTCGAAATCGATCTTCTCGCGGACACCGCAGTCGGGGCAGCACCAGTCGTCCGGCACCGAATCCCACGCCGTGCCGGCCGGGAATCCCTCCCGCGGGGCGCCGACGGACTCGTCGAACACGAACTCGCACACGGGACACCGAAACGCACTCATGCCCGGCCTCCGCCCGCTCCGTGCCGCGCCAGCAACTTCTCACGCTTGGCCGGCTGCAGGTTGGCCCGCGTGACGTCGCCGTCGTAGTGCGCGAGCACGCGGCGATCCATCACCGCCCGCCAGAGCGGCGGCACGTACGCGAGCATGATCATGCTCGCGTACCCGCTGGGCAGGTTCGGCGCAATGTCCATGCTGCGCAACGTCTGATAGCGCCGTGTCGGGTTCGCGTGGTGATCGCTGTGCCGCTGCAGGTGGTAGAGGAAGATGTTGGTGCAGATGTGATCGCTGTTCCAGCTGTGCGCCGGCGTGCAGCGCTCGTAACGTCCACTGTCGGTGCGCTGCCGGAGCAGGCCGTAGTGCTCGAGATAGTTCACCGTCTCGAGCAGGGAGAATCCGAACACCGCCTGCAGCAACAGGAACGGGGCCACCTCCCAACCGAAGATCGCGATCATCGCGCCGAAGAGCACGACCGACATCAACCAGGCGTTGAGGACGTCGTTGCGAATCGTCCACGGCCCCTTGCCGAGCCGTTCCAAACGAACCTTCTCCAGCGCCCAGGACGACCGCAGACTCCCCCACACGCTGCGCGGCAGGAAGGCCCAGAAGCTTTCGCCCAGGCGGGAACTCGCGGGATCCTCCGGCGTTGCGACCCGGACGTGATGGCCACGGTTGTGCTCGATGTAGAAGTGTCCGTAGAAGGCCTGCGCGAGGGTGATCTTCGACAGCCACCGCTCGAGATCGTCCTTCTTGTGCCCCAGCTCGTGCGCGGTGTTGATTCCGATGCCGGCCACACACCCGACACTGATGGCCAGGCCGATCTTCGACACCAGCCCCAGCCCGCCGTCGATACCGAGCCAGCTCAGATCGTCGGCCGACCACAGGTAACAGGCGACCACCACCGTCACGATCTGCAGCGGGATGTAGGCGTAGGTACACCAGCGGTAGTACCGGTCGTTCTCGAGTTGCTCCATCACCTCATCGGGCGGGTTCTGCCCGTCCGCACCGAAGGCCAGGTCGAGGATCGGCAGTAGCACGTACACCAGCAGCGGGCCGATCCACCACCAGATGGGCGCCACCGCCTCCAGGCCCACCCGGTTCGTCAGCCACACCAAGCCCAGCGCCAGGAAGATCGCGGTGGGCGGGATGAGCCCCAGTAGCCACAGATAACGCTTCTTGTCCCGCCAGACCCCATCGTCGGCGGTCGCATGCGTCGCCATCGGCGTCCCCTTCCACGAGCCCGCCCACTATGAGCAGGATCACCATGAAATGGACGATACGCGTCGATACGTATGACGTCTAGACAATCACGCCGATTTGTAAAACGATCAGGTGGTGTCGCTTTTCGCCGCACGGGCCCGGATGCTCAGCATCGAGTGCCGGCGACTGTAGGCGAAGTACACGACCACGCCGATCGCCATCCAGACGACGAACCGCAGCCACGTCTCGACCGACAGATTCACCATGAGCCACACACACGCGATGACCGCGAGGATCGGGACCAGCGGCACGAGGGGCACCCGGAATCCGCGCGGCAGGTCGGGACGGGTCCGCCGCAGCACCACGACGCCGATCGACACCAACACGAACGCGAACAGCGTGCCGATGTTCACCATCTCCTCGAGCGTGCCGATCGGGAAGAAGGCCGCGAGGAGTCCGACGATGACGCCGACGAGCACCGTGATCCGCACCGGCGTCCCGTGCTTGCCGGTGGGCGCGAGCGACCGGGGCATCAGGCCGTCGCGGGACATCGCGAACAACACGCGTGTCTGCCCCAGCATCAGGACCATCACCACCGTCGTGAGGCCCGCCAGCGCGCCGAACGAGATGAGGTTCTTGGCCCAGTCCATTCCGTTGAGTGCGAACGCCGTCGCGAGCGTGGAGTTGTCGCCCGCCAGTTCGGTGTAGTTCACCATCCCGGTGAGCACGAGCGAGACCGCCACGTACAGCACCGTCACGATCGCGAGCGAGCCGAGAATGCCTCGCGGCAAGGCGGTCTGCGGATCCTTGGTCTCCTCCGCGGTGGTCGCGACCACGTCGAAACCGATGAACGCGAAGAACACCAGACTGGCGGCGGCGAGCAGGCCGTACCAACCGAACGTGCTGCCACCGGCGCCCGTGACGTACGAGAACAGCGACTGGTGGATGCCCTCCCCGGTGGAGCCGGACTCGGACGGCGGAATGTAGGGCGAGTAGTTGGATGCCTTGATGAAGAAGGCCCCGACCACCACCACGAAGAGCACGACCGCCACCTTGATCGCGGTGATCACCGCCGAGACCCGCGACGACAACTTCGTGCCCGTCGCCAACAGCACCGTGATGACCGCGACGATCAGGACCGCACCCCAGTCGATCTTCAGCGACCCGACATGCACGATCGGCGTGGCACTTCCGAGGACCTCGCCGAGATACAGCGACCAACCCTTCGCAACCACCGAGGCCGCGAGCGCGAACTCGAGGATGAGATCCCAGCCGATGATCCACGCGACGAACTCACCGAACGTCGCGTACGAGAAGGTATATGCGCTGCCCGCGACGGGCACGGTCGACGCGAACTCGGCGTAACACAGCGCGGCCAGTGCGCACGCGACCGCGGCGAAGGCGAACGCGAGCGACACCGAGGGTCCCGCAACGTTGCCGGCGGTGCGGGCCGTCAAGGTGAAGATGCCGGCGCCGATCACGACCGCGACCCCGAACACCGTCAGGTCCCACGCGGTCAGGTCCTTGCGGAGTTTGGTCTCCGGTTCGTCGGTCTCGAGAATCGACTGTTCGATCGACTTGGTCCGAAACAGCACGGAGCGGGGCTTCGCCGCCTTCCGGTCGGGTGTCACCATCACGTCCTCCTCGGGAGGTAGGGATGGTCGTCAGCCTATGCCCGGACGCGGACCGCAGCACGGTTTCCGGATCGGCTACCCCGCGGTGGCGCGGTACAGGTCGGGTTCGAGATAGATCAGGCGAGCGGCCGGAACCGCGGCCCGTACCCGTGCTTCGGCCTCGTCGATCGCGGTCGCGACGTCCTCGATGTCGGCGCCCGGCGTGATCGCGACCTTGGCCGCGACCAGGATCTCCTCGGGCCCCAGATACTGGGTCCGGCAGTGGATCACACGATCGATCCGGACACCGTCGACGAGCGCTGACAGGATCCGGTTCTCCTCGTCCTGCGTCGCGCCCTCACCGATCAGCAGGCTCTTCATCTCGATGATGAGCACGATCGCGATGATGCCCAGCAGGGCACCGATGCAGAGGGTGCCGACGCCGTCCCACACCGGATCGCCGGTGGCCATCGTCAACCCGACGCCGCCGAGCGCGAGAACCAGACCGATGAGGGCACCGGTGTCCTCGAGCAGTACGACCGGCAGTTCGGGGGTGCGCGACGTGCGGATGAAACCCCACCAGGTCGCCTTCCCCTTCAGCGGGCGGGATTCCTTGACCGCGGTGAGGAAGCTGTACGACTCGAGTCCGATCGCGACCAGCAGGATCACGATCGCCACCATCGGCGACGACAGGCCCTCCGGGTGCTGGATCTTGTGGATGCCCTCGTAGATCGCGAACAGCGAACCGAGGGTGAACAGCACGAGCGCCACGACGAACGAGTAGAAGTACCGGTTGCGCCCGTAGCCGAACTGGTGGAGCTGGTCGGCCTGCTTCTCGGCACGGTTCTGACCGAACAGCAGCAGCCCCTGATTGGACGTATCGGCGACCGAGTGAACCGATTCGGCCAGCATCGACGACGACCCCGTGATGAGGAAGCCGGTGAACTTGGCGACCGCGATTCCCGCATTCGCGGTCAGTGCCGCGAGGATCGCCTTCTTGCCCCCGTGAGCCGTCACCGGCTTCTCCTCTCGTCGAATTCGAGTGGATCACACGCTACGGGCACTCAGTGGGTCACATCGCCGACGGCAGCACGGAAGATCTGGGTGTCGTCGGCACATGCCTGAATGTGAACCGCGTTGTCCGACGCGGAGATCCACGCGGCTGCACCCCGCTCGAGCATCAGCGACTGCGAATCGCACTCCAGTTTCGCGGCACCCGACGTGCACAGCAGGATCTGCGGACCGTCCGGTTCGACCATGGTGGCCGCGTCCGGACCCGCCCCCGACGCATCGAGGTCGATCCGGGACAGTACGAACTCCGGGGCCGGCGTCCGGTACGTCGACTCCCCCACCCGGCCGGTCGCGACCGACGTCAGAACGGGAACGTCCACCGACTCGAAATCCAACACCCGCAACAGTTCCGGGACGTCGACGTGCTTGGGCGTGAGGCCACCGCGCAGCACGTTGTCGGAGTTCGCCATGATCTCCACCGCGGTCCCGTGCAGGTAGGCGTGGAGGTTGCCGGCGTCCAGGAAGAGTCCCTGCCCCGGCTCGAGGGTCACCCGGTTGAGCAGCAGGGACGCCATGACCCCCGCGTCCCCGGGATAGCCCTCGCTCAGCTCCAGCGCCGTCCGCGCCTCCTGTGCGAACTCCGCCGTCCCCGACCCCGTGGCCGACAGGTACGCGACGCACCCGTCGAGCACCGCCGGCAGCAGGGCCGCGAGCGCGTGCGGCGGCAACGTGATCCACGTCGTGAACAGGGCCCGCAGGCCGTCCGGGTCGGGCTGCCCGGCGAGCAAACCCGCGTAGGGCTCGAGCTCCGGCACGTTCAGGGCGCTCAGCAGGCGCACCGTCCGGTGTGGATCACGGAAGCCGGCGAGCGCCTCGAACCGGGTGAGCGCCACGACGAGTTCGGGCTTGTGGCTCGCGTCGCGGTAGTTCCGTTCCGCCGAGTCGACGGGGATACCGGACGCCTCCTCGCGCGCGAAGCCCTCGCGGGCCTGCTCGGCGCTCGGGTGAGCCTGCAAGGACAACGGCTCGTCGGCGGCGAGCACCTTGAGCAGGAAGGGCAGCCGCTCCCCGAACGCAGCGATGCTCCGCTCGCCCAGTTCCCGGGCCGGGTTGTCGTCGACGACGTCGCGCAAGGAACGGCTGTCGCCGTCCTCGATCACTCGCGCGGGATCACCGGGATGCGCTCCCAGCCACAGTTCTGCCTCCGGATGTGCGCTGGGGCTCGGACGTCCGCACAGTTCCGCGAGCGCGGTCCGTGACCCCCAGGCGTAGGACCGGAGCGCACCTTCGAGTTGGCGCACTAGTTACCACCGATCAAACGTAGGTAGGCCGCGCTCATCTCGAGCCGACCGACGAGTACTGCTATCTGCTCGATCTCCGTCCGAGTCGCGGACACCGCCGGGGAATCGGCCGGTGATCCGGGCGGCGCGTCGTATCGGGGACCGGCCGTCGCCGCTTCCGATTCCGCGACGACGAGGTCGACATCCGGCAGTGCCGCGACGCGACGCTCGACGAGCGGCCGATTCGCCTCCGCGGCGAACACCAGCACCCGCAGCGGCGCGCCCGGTGGCGGGCCGTCGAGCTGATCGTCGTGGAAGAACGGGTCGTATCCGGCCGGTGCAGCCGGATTCGCCGCCGAGAACTTCCGCACCCCGGAGACGACGTCGGCCAGCTCCGCAGCCGCGGCCACGCCCGCACCCATGCGGAGCAGGGTCTCGCTCCCGTGGCGCGCGAGGTGGGTGGTGGCGCGGGTGTCGCCGCTGAAGACCACCCGGCGGCCCTGCATGCGCGCCGCCAGGGATTTGGCCGGATTGTGGAAGACCTCGTTGCGGGGGTGGTCGCGGAGTGCCTCCTCGTCGACCGCGTCCGCGAGCCGACCCAGGTCGGGGCACACCTTGGCGGTCCGTTCCCCCTCGACCGCGATCAGCACCGCGAGGAACGCTGCGAGGTACCGCAGCAGGCCATGATGATCCGGAACCGCGATCCGCGGCGGGAGGACCGTCGCACGACCCGCGCCGGCGGCACGGAGGGGGCCCTCGTCGGGTGCGGCGACGACCACTTCCGCGCCTCGGCGCAACGCACTGTCCACGGACTCGACGAGCCGTGGATCGCCGGCATCGTCACCGGCGACGACCAGGACGTCGAGTGGCCCGACCCACGGCGGCGCACCGACGCTGACGACCAGCGGCATGCCGGTCCGGCCGCCGAGGGCCGCCACGACGATCTCGGCGGCCCGCGACGCACTTCCGTCACCGGTGACGAACACGATGCTGCGCGGCTGCAGGCCGCGCAGCCTGACCAGCCCGTCCTCCTCGACGGCGGCTTGGGTGGCACGAATCTGAGCGCCGCCGAGCGCGGCGAAACGGAGCACGCCGTCGACGTCGGCGGCCAGCAGAGCATCGGCGTCATCGAGATCGAGCAGAGACGACGGAGCTGTCATCACGAACTCACCTCCCTTTCCCCGAGTCCCTGTTCCCCGACGAGATCAGGTGCCTCGAGTATCCCAGCAATTCGATGACTAGGCGCGGACTGCTCCGAGGATCTCGGCAACGAGAGCGTCGACATCGGCCGACGTGCGCGCCTCGACGTTGAGGCGCAGCAGCGGCTCGGTGTTGGACGCGCGCAGGTTGAACCATGCCCCGTCGCCGAGGTCGACCGTGACGCCGTCCAGGCGATCGACGGAGACGGTCCGGTCCGCGAAGAGGTCGACGACGGCGGCCGTCCGTTCGGCGGCGTCGGCGACCGTCGAGTTGATCTCCCCGGACGCGGCGTAGGCCTCGTACGACTGCATCAGCTCCGACAGCGGACGATCCTGTTCGCCGAGGGCCGCCAGTACGTGCAGGGCCGCCAGCATGCCCGAATCGGCGCCCCAGAAGTCACGGAAGTAGTAGTGGGCGGAGTGCTCGCCGCCGAACACCGCACCCGTCTCGGCCATCTGCTGCTTGATGAAGGAGTGACCGACGCGGGTGCGCACGGCGGTGCCGCCGAGCTTCTCGACCAGTTCCGGCACGAAACGGGACGTGATCAGGTTGTGGATCACCGTGGCCCCGGGCTCCTTCGCGAGCTCGCGGTCGGCGACGAGCGCGGTCACCGCGGACGGCGAGACCGGGTTGCCCTTCTCGTCGACGACGAAGCAGCGGTCGGCGTCGCCGTCGAAGGCCAGACCGATGTCCGCGCCCGTGGCACGCACGTGTTCCTGCAGATCCACCAGGTTGGCGGGATCGAGGGGGTTGGCCTCGTGGTTGGGGAAGCTGCCGTCGAGCTCGAAGTACAGCGGAAGCACGGTGACGGGCATCGGCCCGAAGACGGCCGGGACGGTGTGTCCGCCCATGCCGTTGCCGGCGTCGACGGCGATCTTCAGCGGCCGCAGCTCGGCAAGGTCGACCAGGCCGCGGACAAAACTGGCGTACTGGTCGAGGAGCTCCTCCTCGGAGACCTGTCCGACCGGACCGTCGTACGCGGGGACGCCCTCGGCGACCTCGCGCGTGATCACGCCGAGGCCGGTGTCCTGGCCGACGGGCTTGGCACCGGCGCGGCACAGCTTGATGCCGTTGTACTTGGCGGGGTTGTGGCTCGCGGTGAACATCGCACCCGGGCAGTCGAGGATTCCGGACGCGAAGTACAGCTGGTCGGTGGACGCCAGGCCGATGTGGATCACGTCGAGGCCCTGCGCAACGACGCCTTCCGCGAAGGCACGGGACAGTTCGGGTGACGACTCACGCATGTCGTGGCCGATCGCGACCCGGGTCACGGCCTCGGCACCGGACTGCTCGTCACGCACCAGTCGGGCGAACGAGGCGCCCACGTCACGCACGAAGTCTGTATCGATCTGTTCTCCCACGACGCCACGGACGTCGTAGGCCTTGATCACGGCATTCACGGATTCGACAGATCGAGCCACTTCTGGTTACTCCTGCTTTTCGTAGATGCGACACATAGTTCGTCCACTGAGGTTTGTTCGCCGACCGAGTTGGTTCGACTTGGCCGTCCCACAGAGCCTAGTGGGGAGCAGGCCAACCGCGCTTCCTGAGCGAGATGTCCGGATACGTCGGCCGAGGTCGAGCAGGAAAAGGACAGATCAGGCACGGGCCGAAGCCCCGATAGAACCGATCAGTTCGCGGGGTCGGGTAAGACCCGGAGGTGCCCGCGACGCCCGGTGCGGGCGGTGGGCGGTGCCGACGGAGAGGCTGCGCCGGAGCGCGAATCGGATGCGGATCCGTCGTTGCGGGGACGCTCGCCGAGGCCGGCCTCCCGGACCGCTTCCGCAAGCGCGGTGAGGTCGTCCTCGTCGGGTGTGCTGGAGGAGAATCCGCCCTCGTACCGCACGAGTTCCCAGCCCTTGGGGGCGGTTATCCGCGATGCGTGGGTCTCGCACAGATCCCACGAATGGGGCTCGGCGACGGTGGCCAACGGGCCGACCACAGCGGTCGAATCGGAGTAGACGTACGTCAAGGTCGCGACAGCAGGGTTCTTGCACCCAGGCCGGCAGCATCGACGCAGTGATCTCACAAGGAAGGAGACTAACCCCATGTGTCCGGTTGGCCTACTCGGACACACCGACGCGACCGAGACGTGATGCGGAGGGCGGGCCGGAACGTGACGCGGTGGGGATGTCGGGGCACCGCTGTAATGTCCCCTTCATGGCCAGAGCTCGTCGTCCCCGCCCGCTGACGTCACGTTCGGTCGCGCGGCGAGGTCGCGGAATCCGCGGTCCATTGTTTCCGCCGGATCTACCGGCGGCGCGGACGCGCGCAGAGAAGTTCGATCAGCTGGTTCTGGGCGCGTTCGAGCCCATCGACGCGCGTTGGCACGATCGCTTGACGAAGCTCGACATTGCGGTGGACGACGTGCCACGGATACGCGCGATCGATCCGGATTCGGTGAACTGGCCGCCGGAGGTGGTGGCGGACGGTCCGGTGCCGCTGTCGCGGCTCATTCCGGCCGGCATCGATCGTCACGGGACCGCGACGCGGGCACGTATCGTGCTGTTCCGGCGCCCGATCGAGTTGCGCGCCAAGGATCCTCACGACCTCGAGGATCTGGTTCACGACGTGCTCGTGGAGCAGGTGTCGACGTATCTCGGGGTCGACCCCGACGTTGTCGACCCCGATCTCCCGGAGGCCGACGAGTAGTGACGAACTAGACGATTCCGCGCTTGAGGCGCCGGCGCTCCCGCTCGGAGAGCCCACCCCAGATGCCGAATCGCTCGTCATTGGCGAGCGCGTACTCGAGGCATTCCCCGCGCACCTCGCACCCCATGCAGATGCGCTTGGCCTCGCGGGTGGATCCACCCTTTTCAGGGAAGAACGCCTCGGGATCGGTCTGCGCGCACAGCGCGCGGTCCTGCCACTGATCCTCGATGGAGTCGAACATCTCGTCGAAACCTGGGATCAGACTGAGCTGCGGCACTGTCACTCCGAGCTCGAACTCGTCGTAGCTGACGCCTACTGCTGCGCCCGCTTCGGAATCGGTCCGCGGTTCGTCGCCGACCACGCTCAGAGGAGTTTCGAACTCGTATTGCTGATAGGGCATCGCTCCGCCTCCTCACCTGTATTAGCGCAGAAAATGTCGATTGATCTCGAATTCCGTGCTGTCGTTCCCACCCCGACACCCGTCCTGACAACCGCCCGAACGATGGTTCGAGTCGAGGGCCGCTCCAAGTGAACTCGCCCCTCGAACTTGGAATGACATACATGTGATTAGACATGCCCTGGCGTGTCGGGTCAAGCTGAAACCGAAAAGTCGTTTACCATCCGCCGCCCGTCGCACAGCGTGGTACAACCCGGCCGATGAGACGGCGTCGACCAGCACGCGGCGGGACCGCATAGGCTTCGAGTTGTGAACGTGACTGTATTGGTTGGCGGCGTCGGAGGGGCCCGTTTCCTCCAGGGAGTTCGAAGTCTGCTCGGCGGCCTCGACACCGGAGACGCGAATTCCGGCCCTGCGAACGACCATCGGATCACCGCGGTGGTCAATGTCGGAGACGACGTGTGGATGCACGGCCTGCGCATCTGCCCGGACCTCGACACCTGCATGTACACCCTCGGCGGCGGCATCGATCCCGAGCGCGGATGGGGCCACATCGGCGAAACTTGGAATGCGAAAGAGGAACTCGCGGCGTACGGTGCGCAGCCGGATTGGTTCGGCCTGGGCGACCGGGACATCGCGACACACCTCATCCGCAGTCAGATGCTGCGCGCCGGCTACCCGCTCTCGGCGGTCACCGAGGCCCTGTGCAACCGCTGGAAGCCCGGCGTGGCCCTGTTGCCCGTGTCGGACGATCGCAGCGAAACACATGTCGTCGTAACCGATCCCGAAAACCCCACCGGCGAGCAGCAGCGAGCGATCCACTTCCAGGAATGGTGGGTCCGTTACCGCGCACAGGTTCCCACGCACAGTTTCGCGTATGTCGGTGCGGAACAGGCGAAACCGGCTCCCGGAGTCCTCGAGGCGATCGAGTCCGCGGACGTCGTGCTGCTCGCACCGTCGAATCCGGTCGTCAGCATCGGCGCCATCCTGGCGGTGCCCGGCATCCGCGGCGCGCTGCGGACCACGAAGGCCAAGGTTGTCGGCCTCTCCCCCATCATCGGCGGAAAGCCGTTGCGCGGCATGGCCGATGAGTGCCTCGAGGTGATCGGAGTCGAGACCTCGGCGGAGGCGATCGGCCGCCACTACGGCGCGCGGTCCGGCACGGGCATCCTCGACGGCTGGCTGATCCACTCCACCGACGAGGCCGACGTGCCCGGTGTCGAGGTGCGCAGCGTCCCGCTGCTCATGACCGATCCCGATGCGACCGCCGAGATGGTCCGTGCCGCATTCGACCTGGCCGGAGTGAACTTGTGAACGACGAGTGTCGCGGTAGTGAACTCGTGACGGTGCGTGATCACGGGGCGGGGCGCGCGATCGAGATCCTGCCGGTCCCCGGGCTGCCCGAGTTCCGTCCGGGCGACGACCTGGCCGCGGCGATCGTCGGCGCGGCACCGTGGCTGGCCGACGGCGATGTCCTCGTCGTCACGAGCAAGGTCTTCTCGAAGGTCGAGGGCCGGATCGTCGCGTCGCCCACCGACCCCGAGGAACGAGACGCCGCGCGTCGACGTCTGGTCGACCAGGAGGCGGTGCGGGTGGTGGCCCGCAAGGGACGCACGCTCATCACCGAGAACCGGTTGGGCATCGTGCAGGCCGCGTCGGGGATCGACGGATCGAACGTCGACGGCGCGGAACTCGCCCTGCTGCCGGAGGATCCGGACGGAAGCGCCCGGAGGCTGCGCGAGCAGATCCGGGACCGCCTCGGTGTCGACGTCGCGGTGGTCGTGACGGACACGATGGGTCGCGCGTGGCGGATCGGCCAGATCGACGTCGCGATCGGCGCGTCGGGAGTCCCGGTCCTGCACGCGTATGCCGGCGCGGTCGACGGTCAGGGCAACGAATTGATGGTCACCGAGGTCGCGGTGGCCGACGAGATCGCGGCCGCGGGCGACCTCGTGAAAGGCAAGCTCGGCGGCATGCCGGTCGCGGTGGTCCGTGGGATCAGGCTCGACGACGACGGTTCCGTCGCCGACAAGCTGATCCGCCGCGGTCCGGAGGACCTGTTCTGGCTCGGCACTGAGGAGTCGATGGAACAGGGCCGCCGCGAGGCACTGCTGCTGCGACGGTCGGTGCGCGCGTTCTCCGAGGAGCCGGTGGACCCCGAGGTGCTGCGCGAGTCGGTCGCCGAGGCACTCACGGCGCCCGCGCCGCATCACACGCGTCCGGTACGGTTCGTGTGGCTGCGCACACCCGAGACCCGCAAGCGTGTGCTCGACGCCATGCAGCAGCGCTGGCGGGACGACCTCGCCGCCGACGGGATGAGCGCCGAGCGGATCGAGCGTCGAGTGGGCCGGGGCGACATCCTCTTCCGCGCCCCCGAGGTCGTGATCCCGTTCTGTGTGCCGGACGGTGCGCACGACTACCCGGATGAGCGGCGCACCCGGGCCGAGTCGACGATGTTCACCGTCGCGGTCGGCGCGGCCGTGCAGGGTCTGCTCGTCTCGCTCGCGACCCGCGGCGTCGGGAGCTGCTGGATCGGGTCGACGATCTTCGCGGCCGACACGGTCCGGACCGAGCTCGGTCTGCCGGACGACTGGCAGCCGCTGGGTGCGATCGCCGTCGGACATCCCCTCGAGGCGCTCACGCCGCGCGACCCCGTCGCGCCCGGCGACGCGCTGCTGGAGCTGTAGATGTCGGCACAGTCACTGCACGCGTCGGCGGTGGACTCACTCTGGAACTGGGACACCGATTCCGACGATGCGGAGTCGCTGCGGCACACGATGCTCGCGTTCCTCGATTCCGCACCCGACGGTTGCCTGCGTTCGCATGTGCCCGGGCACATCACGGCCTCGTCGCTGGTGTTGGACGAGGACGGCTCCCACGTCCTGCTGACGCTGCACCCGAGGGTGGGCCGGTGGATCCAGCTGGGCGGGCACTGCGAGCCCGGGGACGGCACCGTCGTCGACTCGGCGCTGCGGGAGGCACGCGAGGAGTCGGGGATCGAGGGGCTACGGATCGATCCGCGGTTGCTGTCGGCGCACACGCACCCCATCACGTGCTCGCTGGGTGTTCCGACGCGCCACCTGGACCTGCGGTTCCTGGTCCGGGCGCCCGGGCCCGCCTCGGCGGTGCCGGCCGTGATCAGCGACGAGTCGCAGGATCTGCGGTGGTGGCCGGTGGCCGACCTGCCCGAGGGGGCCGAGAAGGAGACGATCGACCACCTGGTCCGGTTGGCGGACGGGCGTTGAGCCCGTCCGCCGGCCGGCGGTGAAGCTAGACCAGCAGCTTCGCGGCGGTCGCGGCGACGACTTCGTCGACGCTGATGCCGGGGGCGGTCTCGACCAGGCGCAGGCCCTCGTCGGTGACGTCGAGGACGGCCATGTCGGTGATGATCCGCTGCACGCACGCCTTGCCGGTGAGCGGCAGGGTGCATTCGTCGAGGATCTTCGACTCGCCCTTCTTGGACACGTGCTCCATCATCACGATGACGCGCTTGGCGCCGTGGACGAGGTCCATCGCGCCGCCCATGCCCTTGACCATGTGGCCGGGGATCATCCAGTTGGCGAGATCACCCTTGGCGCTGACCTGCATCGCGCCGAGGACGGCGACGTCCACCTGACCGCCGCGGATCATGCCGAACGACTGCGACGAGTCGAAGTACGACGCGCCCGGCAGGACCGTGATGGTCTCCTTGCCGGCGTTGATGAGCTCGGGGTCCAGTTCGTCCTCGGTGGGGTACGGCCCCACGCCGAGCACACCGTTCTCGGAGTGCAGGACGACGGTGATGTCCTCGGGGATGTAGTTCGGCACCAGCGTCGGCATGCCGATGCCGAGGTTGACGTACTGGCCGTCGGCGAGTTCCTGGGCGACCCGCGCCGCCATCTGCTCGCGGGTCAGCTTCTGCGCAATAGCCTGAGTCATGCTCGTACCGTTCGCTTCTCGATTCCGACAGTGACCTTGCCCACGTGCACGACGCGCTGCACGTGGATGCCCGGGGTGTGGATCTGGTCCGGGTCCAGCTCGCCGGGCTCGACGAGGTGCTCGACCTGCGCGATGGTGATCCGGCCCGACGCGGCGGCCGGGGGGTTGAAGTTGCGGGCGCTGCGGCGGAACACGAGGTTGCCGTGGCGGTCGCCCTTCCATGCGTGGACGAGGGCGTAGTCGGCGGCGATGCCGCGTTCCATCACGTAGGTCTGCCCGTCGAACTCGCGGGTCTCCTTGACCGGGCTCGCGACGGCGATCCCGCCGTTGCCGTCGTAGCGGCGGGGCAGCCCGCCCTCGGCGACCTGGGTGCCGACGCCGGCCGGGGTGAAGAACGCGGGGATGCCGGCGCCGCCGGCGCGCAGCCGCTCGGCGAGCGTGCCCTGCGGCGTCAGCTCCACCTCGAGCTCGCCCGAGAGGTACTGCCTCGCGAACTCCTTGTTGTCGCCCACGTACGAGCTGATGGTCCGGCGGATACGGCCCTTCTCGAGCAGCACACCGAGGCCGAAGCCGTCGGTGCCACAGTTGTTGCTCACCGTCTCGAGATCCGTGGCGCCCTGCTCCAGCAGCGCGTTGATGAGGATCTCCGGCACTCCGACCAGACCGAATCCACCGACGGCGATCGTCGCGCCGTCCGGCACGTCTGCGACGGCCTCGGCCGCTGTGGCAATGACTTTGTCCATCATGCAGGCCAGCATACGACGACTCGTGCGTATTGTGAACCACTGTCCGCATAACGAACACGAGCGTGGCGGATCATTGATTGCGCCACAGAAAGCCACTAGCGTGTTCGCATAGCGTCCTGATGTCCACCTAGCGAACAATCTCGATTCCCCCTCACCCACCGCCCCCACTACGAGGTCGTCACATGCTTCATCTGCCCCCGCAATATCGGCCGGTCAGCACCGGCGTGAATGCCCCGCCGGACTTCGCGGACTACAAGACCACCGGGCTCCGCAGCCCCCGGCAGCCGCTGAAGCTGCTACCGCAGCGACTGGGCGAGCTCACCGGACCGGTGTTCGGCGAGGACCGCGTGCAGCCCGGCGACGCCGACCTGACGATCGCGAACGGCGGCGAGGCCCAGGGCCAGCGGATCGTCGTGCACGGTCGGGTGCTCGACAGCAACGGCAAGCCCGTCCCGAACACGCTGCTCGAGGTGTGGCAGGCCAACGCGGGCGGCCGCTACCGGCACATCGGCGACAACTGGCCCGCGCCGCTCGACCCCCACTTCGACGGCATCGGCCGCTGCGTCACCGACGCCGACGGCCACTACACCTTCACCACGATCAAGCCGGGCGCGTACCCCTGGCGCAACCACGACAACGCGTGGCGGCCGTCGCACATCCACTTCTCGCTGTTCGGTCAGGCGTTCACGCAGCGCCTCGTGACGCAGATGTACTTCCCGGACGATCCGCTGTTCTTCCAGGACCCGATCTACAACGCGGTCCCCGCCGCCGCCCGGCACCGGATGGTCAGCGTCTTCGACTACGACGCGACCGTGGCCGACTGGGCCCTGGGCTTCCGTTTCGACATCGTCCTGCGCGGACGCGACGCCACCCCGTTCGAGGACGACGAGGATCACGATGACTGACACCGCCCCCAAGAACACCGCACCGATCTACGACGTCACCCCGGGCGACTTCACCACCGCCGAGTTCGGCGTCACCCCGTCGCAGACGGTGGGCCCGTACTGGCACATCGGTCTCCCGTGGGCGGACGGCCCGGACGCCGCGCCCGAGGGCGCACCCGGCCGGATCACGCTGCGCATCACCGTCATCGACGGTGATCGCGTGCCGGTCGCCGACGCGATGATCGAGACCTGGCAGGCCGACGCCGTGGGCCGCTTCGCCCACGCCGACGATCCGCGCGGCGCTGCCGAGCCGGTTCCGGCGGGATTTCGGGGCTTCGGCCGTGCCGGGGCCGACGAAACCGGCACCGCCGCGATCCACACCGTCAAGCCGGGACCGCTGCCCGCCGAGAACGACACCGTCGAGGCCCCGCACGTCAACGTGGGCGTGTTCGCCCGCGGCATGCTCGAGCGCCTGTACACCCGGCTGTACTTCCCGGAGGACACCGACGCGCACGCCGTCGACCCGGTCCTGAAGTCACTGCCCGAGTCGCAGCGGCCGAAGCTGATCGCGCGCAAGACCGACGACGGCTACAGCCTCACGGTCTATGTTCAGGACAGCGATCCCGACGGCGTCGAGACGCCGTTCTTCGAGCTGTGACCAGGAGCATTTCGTGACCCACACCCGCGGTGAACTGTTCGATCCTCTCTTCGGCGCCGGCGGCGAGCCCGCTCTCGCCGAGGAGATCTCGGACCACGCCTGGGTTGTGGCGCTGCTCCAGGTCGAGGCCGCCCTGACCCGGGCGGCCGCGACCGTCGGACTGGTGTCGGCCGAGCACGCGGCGACGGTCACCTCCGTCGCCGCGGCGCTCGGCGCGCCGGACGGGATCGACATCGCCGACCTCGGCCGCAGATCCGCCGCCGGCGGCAATCCCGTGATCCCACTGGTCCGCCTCCTCCGGGCGGCCTGTGCCGCCGAGGGGGTTCCGGCCTCGGCCGTGCACGTGGGCGCCACCAGCCAGGACGTCATGGACTCGGCGCTGATGCTGTTGTCGCGCAGGGCGGGCCGTCGGGTGCTCGCCGATCTGCAGGCGGCGGCGAACGCCGGTGCCGAACTCGCGCGAGCGCACCGCGACACCCCGATGGTGGCGCGCACGCTCGGGCAGCAGGCCCTGCCGACCACGTTCGGCGCGCTCGCGGTGTCCTGGTTCACCGGCCTCGACGACGCGACCGCGCAGCTCGAGCGCGCCCTGTCCGCGCTGCCCGTCCAGTTCGGCGGTGCGGCGGGCACTCTCGCGGCCGTCCACCCCCACGGTCTCGCGATGGCCGAGGCCCTCGCGGACGAACTGGGCCTGGCGCGGCAGGTCGTTCCGTGGCACACCACCCGGACCCCGATCGCTGCCCTGGCGTCCGCGCTCGGCGTCGCCGCGGGAGCGATCTCCAAGCCCGCCACCGATATCACCGCGATGGCCTCGACCGAGTTCGGCGAGGTCGCCGAGGACGCACCGGGAGGCTCGTCGGCCATGCCGCACAAGCAGAACCCGGTCGCCGCGATCACGGCTCGCGCCGCCGCCCGGCGGGTGCCGGGACTGGTCGCGACGGTCCTGTCGTCCATGGACCACGAGTTCGCGCGGGCCGCGGGCGCGTGGCACGCCGAATGGGAGACGCTCACCGATCTGCTGCGCCTCACCGGCGGGGCGGCGCACCGGCTGGCCGCGAGCCTCGGCGGACTACGCGTCCACGGCGCCGCGATGGCACGCAACCTCGATATCACCGGCGGGCTCATCCTCGCCGAACGGGTCACCGGAGCACTGTCCGCGCACACCGACTCGGCGCGCGACATCGTCACCGCCGCAGCGGCTTCCGGAGTCCCGCTCGACCGGGCGCCCCAGATCACGGCCCACCTGTCCGCCGACGAACTGCGCGACCTGCTGGATCCGTCGAACTACCTCGGCCACGCCGGCGACCTCGTCGACCGTGCGCTCGCCGCCCGGACCACACAGACCGACCGAACCTTCGGAGGACTCGTATGACCCAGGACGGGCCCTGCGCCCTGCACTACGAACTACACGGCGACCCCGCCGCCCCGCCGGTCCTGCTGCTCGGTTCGCTGGGCTCGGACCTGCACATGTGGGATCCCCAGATCCGTGCGCTGTCGAGCCGCGCCCACGTGATCGCGGTCGACCACCGCGGCCACGGCGGCTCCCCCGCTCCCGCGGGCCCGTACACGATGGCCGATCTCGGCGGCGACGTCATCGCACTGCTCGACACGCTCGGCCTGGACGCGGTGCACTTCGTGGGCCTGTCCCTCGGCGGGGCCGTCGGACAGTGGCTGGCGGCGCACCACCCGCAGCGCGTACAGACGCTCACGGTGATGTGCACGGCCGCGCAGTTCGCCCCGGCCCAGCCGTGGCTCGATCGCGCGGCCGCCGTCCGCGCCGACGGCGTCGCATCCATCGCCGAGTCCGTCGTCGGACGCTGGTTCACCCCCGAACTGGCGCAGCGTGATCCGGAGCTCGTGTCCCGCCACGTCACGATGGTCTCCGGTACCACGAACGAGGGCTACGCCGCGTGCTGCGAGGCGCTGTCCTCGTGGGACGGCCGCGCCGACCTCGCCCGGATCGTCGCGCCCACGCTCGTGATCGCCGCGGAGCAGGACGGCCCGACGCCGCCGTCGGCGCTGCAGTCGATCGCCGACGGCATCGCCGGTGCCGAACTCCACGTCGTGTCCCCCGGCGCGCATCTCGCGAACGTCGAGCAGGCCGGCGCCGTGACCCGGCTGATCGAGGCGCACGTCGCGGGCTCGACGCCGGTGGGTGTGGCCCGCCGCGCGGTGCACGACGTCGGAATGTCGGTGCGCCGCTCGGTCCTCGGCGACGCGCACGTGGACCGCGCGATCGCGGGCAGCACCGCGTTCACCGACCCGTTCCAGGACTTCATCACCCGCACCGCGTGGGGCGACATCTGGGCCCGCGACGGCCTCGACCACCCCACCCGCCGCCTGCTGACGATGGCGATCCTCACCGCGGTCGGCAACGAACACGAACTCGACATGCACATCCGGGCCGCGCTGCGCGCGGGCATGGACCCGGACCTGCTCGTGGAAGTATTCCTCCATACCGCGGTGTACGCGGGTGTGCCGAACAGCAACCGGGCCTTCGCGCTCGGCAAGCAGGCCCTCGCCGACCTGGCGGGTGCCACCGAGGGGAGTACCTGACAGTGAGCAACTCGAGCGGGAGCAACTCGAGCGGGAGCAACTCGAGCGGGAGCAACTCGAGCGCGACCGAACCGACCGCGGCCTCGACGGATTACGTGCAGTCGCTCGCACGCGGCCTGTCCGTCATCCGGGCGTTCGACGCCGAGAACCCGCAGCGCACGCTCAGCGACGTCGCCCGGGCCACCGATCTCACCCGCGCGACGGCTCGTCGGTTCCTGCTCACCCTGGTCGAACTCGGCTACGTCCGCACCGACGGCTCGGTGTTCTGGCTGACCCCCCGGGTCCTCGAACTCGGCTACAGCTACCTGTCGAGCCTGTCTCTGCCCGACATCGCCCGACCGCACCTCGAATCGCTGTCGAACCAGGTCCACGAGTCGACGTCGGTGTCGATCCTCGACGACGGCGACGTCGTGTACGTCGCGCGCCGGCCGGTCAGCCGCATCATGACGGTGTCCATCACGATCGGGACCCGGTTCCCCGCGTTCGCGACGTCGATGGGCCGCGTCCTGTTGGCCGGGCTCGAACCCGCCGACCTCGACGCCTACCTGGACCGCGTCGACCTGACCCCGCTCACCGGCCGCACCATCGCCACCCCCGATGCGTTGCGCGCCGAACTCGACAAGATCCGGGCCGACGGCTACTGCGTGGTCGACCAGGAACTCGAGGAGGGCCTGCGTTCCCTCGCCGCACCGATCCGCGATCGGTCGGGCGCCGTGGTCGCCGCAGTGAACATCTCGACGCAGGCCGCGCGCTACTCGACCGAGGCGGTGTACGCCACGCTCGTCCCCGCCGCCGTCGCGACCGCAGAGGCCATCTCGGCCGACCTCGCCCGCACCCAGACTCAATCATCACCGCACCAAGGAAAACGACATGTCTGACGCAGTCATCTGCGAACCGCTCCGCACCCCCGTCGGCCGATTCGGCGGCGTCTTCCGCGACGTCGCCCCCGAGGATCTCGCGGCCACCGTCATCACCGAACTGGTCACCCGCACCGGCATCTCCGGTGCCGACATCGACGACGTGATCCTCGGCCAGGCCTCCCCCGGTGGCGAGGCCCCGGCCATCGGCCGCATCGCGGCCCTCAATGCCGGACTGGGCGTGGACGTTCCGGGTCTGCAGGTGGACCGCCGCTGCGGCTCCGGCCTGCAGGCGATCATTCAGGCAGTGATGCAGGTGCAGTCCGGCGGCAGCGACCTCGTCCTCGCCGGCGGCGTCGAGTCGATGAGCCAGGCCGAGTTCTACGCCACCGGCATGCGGTACGGCGTCCGCGGCGAATCCCTCGCCCTCAACGACCGCCTCGCCCGCGCCCGCGTCACCGCCGGCGGCCGCAACTACCCGGTGCCCGGCGGCATGATCGAGACCGCCGAGAACCTGCGCGCCGAGTTCTCCATCAGCCGCGAGGACCAGGACGCCCTCGCCGTCCAGTCGCACCAGCGCGCCGTCGCCGCACAGCGCGGCGGCATCTTCGCGCAGGAGATCGTCCCCGTGTCGGTGCCGCAGCGCAAGGGCGATCCGCTGGTCGTCGACACCGACGAGCACCCGCGCGCCGACACCAGCGTCGAGTCGCTCGCGAAGCTGCGCCCGATCCGCGGCAAGTTCGACCCCCAGTCCACCGTCACCGCCGGCAACGCCAGCGGCCAGAACGACGGCGCCGCCATCGCCATCGTCACCACGCCGGAGAAGGCGAACGCCCTCGGCCTGCGTCCGCTCGCCCGGCTCGCCAGCTGGGCCGTCGCCGGTGTGCCGCCGCGCACGATGGGCATCGGCCCGGTGCCGTCCACCGAGAAGGCCCTCTCGCGGCTCGGTCTGTCGCTGGCCGACATGGGCGTCATCGAACTCAACGAGGCGTTCGCCGCACAGGCTCTCGCGGTGACCCGCACGTGGGGTCTCGAGCCCGACGACCCGCGCCTCAACCCCAACGGCTCCGGCATCTCGCTGGGCCACCCCGTCGGCGCCACCGGCGCCCGCATCCTCGCGACGCTGCTGCGCGAGATGGACCGTCGCGAGGCCCGCTACGGCCTCGAGACCATGTGCATCGGCGGCGGCCAGGGCCTGGCCGCGGTGTTCGAGCGCCTGGGCTGACCCGAGCCTGACCCGAGTACGACCTGAGTACGACAAAGGGCCGGTTCCACCGAATCATTCGGTGGAACCGGCCCTTTCGCGTATGTCAGCCCGCAGTCGCGGCCTTCACGATGTCGTGCATCTCGGCGATCGCCCGCGCGCAGTCGTTCCGCGTGTAGGCCAGCAGTTCGACGTCGGCGGCGGCCGGTTCGTACGAGATGACGTTGCCGCGGCCCTGCACGATGAAGCTGTCGGGCAGCAGCGGATGCTCCTCGTCGCGCTCCTCGATGACCCGGTCGCCACCGGCGGCGTCGACGAGCAACTGGAAGTACTCACGGAAGGTGAGGTTCTGGTCGCCGATCAGGTACGCCTTGCCCGACTCGGCGCGCTGCAGCGCACCCCAGATCGCCTCGGCGAGCGAGCCCGCCGACAGATAGTTGGTGCCGCCCGCGGGCGCGAAGTCCGGAATCTGCGGCTCGTTGCCGGCCGCCCACGAGAACAGCTTGCGGTAGCGCTTGGCCGACACCCCGCTGATCGCGCCGAGGATCGACGGCGGGTTCAGGGTCGAGACGTTGAAGTTGTCGTCGGCCAGCGCGCGGGCGCCCTCGTCGGCCGCCTGGCGCGCCGCGACGTACGGCATCGTCTCGGCGTACTCCGGCCGCAGGTGGTGGTAGTAGCTGCCCACCTGGACGAACCGGGCGACGCCGGCCTCCTTGGCCAGCGCGGCGAACCGCGGCACGCCGCCGGTCTGGGTCTTCTCCCAGAACTCGTCCTCGGCAGCGGCATCTGCGACCCGACCCATGTGCCGGATGTCCTGGCCCGCCGCGAAGACGATGCCCTCGAAGGGCGCCAACTGCGCGGCGGTGAAGGTCTGTTCGGTGTAGTCGCCGAGCAGCACCGGGAACTCGCGCACCGGTGAGTCGTCAGCGAGCGGGTTACGCGCGGCGACGGTGACGTCGTTGCCCTGCTCGCGGAGGTGAAGTGCCGCGTGGGCACCGATCATGCCGGTGCCGCCGACGATCAGGATCTTCATGGAAAGCCTCTTCTGTAGGTGGTGCGGTGCTGCAATTTCCGAACCTACGGAACGTCGACTCCACCACATCACGGCTTTCCCGGACAGCGAGAAATGCGCCGCCCCGGGTTTCGGGGCGGCGCATCGCTGCCGTGCGAATCAGCCCAGCGGGGTGCCCACGTAGTTCTCGGCGATCAGCGTGCGACCGGCGACCGAGCGGGTCACCATGTCGAGTTCGGCGACCTGACGCTTGTGGTCGAAGCCGGACGCGTCGGGCAGGCGGTGCAGCATCGAGGACATCCACCACGAGAAGTGCTGCGTGCGCCAGATCCGCGGCAGCACCGTCTCGGTGTAGCGGTCGATCCGACCGCGGTTGCCGGTCTCGAAGAACTCGGCCATGCCCTTCGACAGCTCGTACACGTCGGCGACGGCGAGGTTGAGGCCCTTGGCACCGGTCGGCGGCACGGTGTGGGCGGCGTCGCCCGCGAGGAACAGGTTGCCGTGCTGCATCGGCTCGCACACGAAGCTGCGGAACTGCAGGATCGACTTCTCGAAGATCTTGCCGTCCTTGATCTCCGCACCCTCACCGTCGACGCGGGCGTGCAACTCCGACCAGATGCGGTCGTCGGACCAGTTGTCCACCGAATCGTCCGGATCCACCTGGAGGTAGTGGCGCTGGACCTCCTGGGTGCGGGTGCTGATGAGCGCGAATCCGCGCGGGTGGTTGGCGTAGATCAGTTCCTCGGACGACGGCGGCGCCTCGGCGAGGATGCCGAACCACGCGAACGGGTACTGGCGGAAGTGGTCCTGGCGGATGGACGGCTCGGGGATCAGCTTGCGGGTCTTGGTGCGCGAGCCGTCGCAGCCGCCGACGAGCGCACACCCGAGCTTCTGCTCACTGCCGTCCGCGTCGGTGTAGGTGATGTACGGGTTGTCGGTGGTGTGGTCGTGGACCTCGACGTCGGAGACGCCGAACCGGATTTCGCCCCCGTCCGCGATGCGCTTGGCGATGAGGTCCTTGAGGACCTCGTGCTGCGGGTAGACCGTGACCGCGCGTCCGTCGGTGAGTTCGTCGAACGCGATCCGGTGGCCGCGGCCGCCGAAGCGCAGTTCGATGCCGTGGTGCTCGAGGCCCTCGGCCTTCAGCCGGTCGCCGAGACCGGTCGCGGTCATCAGGTCGACGGTGTTCTGCTCGAGCACACCGGCACGGATGGTGCCCTCCACCTCTTCCCGGGTGCGCGCCTCGAGAACGACGGACTCGATGCCGCGAAGGTGCAGGAGGTGGGACAGCATCAGTCCGGCCGGGCCGGCGCCGACGATGCCGACCTGAGTGCTCGAGTGGGTCATACGGTTACTCCTCGGTAGATCGTGATGGCCACCACTGTTCCCGCGGCCGATCCGCGGCAACACCTCGACTTTCACTCAGCGAAAGACCAATCCCGTGGGGTCGGAGAGATCTCGGTCACGCCAGGCCGCGTGAGACGCCTCGCGCGGCGGCCCGCAACGCGGGGATGAGAGGGGTCGGATCCGCCGACGCGGCCACCACGACGGAGATCGACGCGGCCACCTCCCCGCCGGCCCTGAAGACCGGAGCGGCGACCGCGAGCGTGCCGATGTTGAGGTGCTCGCGGCACACGACGAAACCCTTGCGGCGGATCTGATCGAGGGTGGATCGCAGTCGATGCTCGGTGGTGATGGTGTTGGGCGTGAATCGCTCGAGCCCGGCAGCGAGCACCTCACCGAGGAGTTCCGTCCCACCGTGCGCGAGCAGAACCAGCCCGCCACTCGATGCGTGCAGCGGCAGCCGACCGCCCGCGCGCCCGACCACAGCGACCGCCCCACGTGCGGAAAGTCGCTCGATATAGAGCGCCTCGAGGCCCTCGCGGACGATCAGTTGGACGTTCTCGTGCGTGGCCTCGTAGAGGTCCTCGAGGTAGGGCATCGCCACCTGCCGGAGCCCGTGCGCCCCGGGCGCGAGGGCGCCGATCTCCCACAACCGGACACCGATCTCGTAGCTGCCGTCGGCAGCGCGTTCGAGCGCGCCGTTGTCCGCCAATTGGATGCACAACCGGTGCACGGTCGGCAACGGCAGACCGGTTCGCCGACTCAGGTCGGACTGCGTCATCCGCGGTCGATCCACAGAGAAGGAATTCAGTATTCGGAACGCCCGACCGAGCATGCTGCGGTCGATCTCGCCTTCGTCGATCACCTGTCCAGTGTGGCCGGACCACACGCCGACGGGGCCACCAACCCACCGGTTCGTGGCTTGACATTCACATGTGACCCACCAAACAATGGCCGAGTTCTGAAATTGAACGGTGGTTCGTATTGCGAACACCTTGGCTTCTGGAGATCGAATGAGCACCATCGAACGACCCGCGACACGCGGTCGCGCCGCGATGTGGGTCGCCCCACTGTGTTGGATCGCCGTCCTTCTCGACGGATTCGATCTCGTGGTCCTGGGTGCAGTCATCCCCTCGCTGCGCGAGTACGGCGACTGGAACCTGAGCACGAGCGCGATCACGACAATCTCGACGTTCGGGCTCGTCGGCATGACGATCGGCGCGCTCGTCATCGGCACCCTCACCGACGTCATCGGACGGCGCCGGGCACTGATCTACGCCGTCGCGGCGTTCTCGATCCTGACCCTGCTGTGCGCGGTCGCCCCGAATCCGTTCATCTTCGGTCTGCTCCGCTTCCTCGCGGGCGTCGGACTGGGTGGCGCACTGCCGACCGCCCTGGCACTGGTCAACGAGTTCTCCAAGAAGCAGGGTGGCGGATCCGCGTCCACGATGCTGATGACCGGGTACCACGTCGGCGCCGTCGCCACCGCGGCCCTGGCCCTCGTGCTCATCGACCCGTTCGGCTGGCACTCGATGTTCGTCGTCGGCGCGGCACCGGCCATCGTGCTGATCCCGCTGATGATCAAGTACCTGCCGGAGTCGCCCTCGTACCTGCTGTCCAAGGGCCGCCGCGAGGAAGCCGAGGCCATCGCGGCACAGTACGGTCTCGCGCTCGAGGCCGCGACGGCCGCCGACGCGCCCGTCGCCACGGCCACCGATCCCGTGAAGACGCTCTTCTCGCCCAAGTTCCTGCGGAACAGCATCGCCATCTGGGTCACGTCGTTCATGGGTCTGCTGCTGGTGTACGGCCTCAACACCTGGCTGCCGACGATCATGCGTGAGGCCGGCTACGAGCTGGGCGCGGCCCTGACCTTCCTGCTGATCCTCAACGCCGGCGCCGTCGTCGGCCTGCTCATCGCGGGCCGCGTCGCCGACAAGGTCGGCCCCCGCACCGCGGCCATCGTGTGGTTCACCGGCGCTGCCATCTTCCTCGCGCTGCTCAGCATCGACGTCGCCGGCGGCATCTACGTGATGGTGTTCCTGGCCGGCTGCTTCGTGTTCAGCGCCCAGGTTCTCGTGTACGCCTTCACCAGCGCCAACCATCCCGCGAACATCCGCGCGACCGCGCTGGGCTGGTCGGCCGGCGTCGGACGCGTCGGCGCGATCTGCGGCCCGATCCTCGGCGGCGCGCTGCTCGGCGCCGGATACGCGGTGCCGTGGGGCTTCTACGCCTTCGCGTTGGTCGGCCTGATCGGCCTGGTTGCGATCTCCTCGACCCGCAACCTCGGTACCGACTGACGGACCTGACATGAGAGAAGGCCGACCGAGATTCCCGGTCGGCCTTCTCTCGTCGGTCGGTATCCGCTAGCGAATGGGCGCGAGCGCGGGCCGCTTGGCGCTGACGCCGTCGCCCGACGACGTGCCACGGACGCGCCGCCCGATCCACGGAATCAGGAATCCCCTGGTCCACTCGAGATCGGCGCGACGCTGGGAGGCCTTGTCGGTGGGCAGATCGGGACCCAGCGGATCCATCACGATGTGGTGCTCGACGCCGAGCGTCTCGAGCACCCGGATCGCCATGTTCTGGTGGCCCGGCGTGGACATGTGCAGCCGGTCCCAGTCCCACATCCGCAGATCCTGGTACTCGTCGAAGCGCCAGAAGTCGACGAGCTTCGCGCCGTGCCGATCCGCGACCTCACGGACCAGTTCGTTGTAGACGGCCGAGCGGCCACGGATCTTCGAGAACACCGCAGACCAGCCCGCGTCGTACGCGGTCCACACCAGCACGGTCGCGCCGGTCGCGGTCAGCTTGCCGATCGCGTCGTCGTACCGCGCGACGAGGGCGTCGAGGTCGATCTTGGGGCGCATCAGGTCGTTGCCACCCGCGTAGATCGTCACCAGATCGGGTTCGAGCGCGACCGCGGCGTCGAGCTGTTCGTCGACGATCGGGCCGAGCAGCCGCCCCCGGATCGCGAGATTGGCGTAGCCGAAGTCGGCGCTGCGCCGGGCGAGCTCCTCGGCCACCCGGTCCGCCCAGCCGCGCAGGCCGTTCGGTCGGGTGGCGTCGGGGTCGCCGACACCCTCGGTGAACGAGTCACCGAGGGCGACGTACCTGTGGAAGACGGGTTCCTGCGACATCATGCTCCCAGTATTTCAGTAGCAAGACTAAGGAAGCCGGCTCAGTGCCGAATCACACGTCGCCGAATCACACGTCGGTGCTGAAGCGCACTCCGCCGTCGGGCAGCTTGACGCCGGGCCACACTCGCGCCCCGCCGATCAGTTCGCACCGCGCACCGACATCCGCGCCGTCGCCGATCACGGCGTCGCGGATCAACGCGCGCGGACCGATACGGGCGCCGAAACCGATGATCGACCGCTCGACCACGGCACCGGCCTCCACCTGGGCGCCGTCGAACAGCACCGCGCCGTCGAGTCGGGCGCCCGCGCCCACCTCGGCGCCCCGCCCCACGACGGTGCCGCCGATCAGCAGCGCGCCCGGTGCGACACCCGCGCCGGGATGGACCAGCGACTCGCCGCGCGGACCCTCGAGTGCCGGCGACGGCGCGATGCCGCGCACCAGGTCCGCGGAGCCGCGGACGAAGTCGTCGGGGGTACCCATATCACGCCAGTACGACGTGTCGACGTGACCGAACACGCGGGCCCCGTCGGCCAGCAGGGCCGGAAACACCTCACGCTCGACCGACACCGGGCGATCCGACGGGATCTTCTCGATGATCTCGCGGCGGAAAACGTAGCAGCCGGCATTGATCTGGTCGGTCGGCGGATCCTGGGTCTTCTCCAGGAACGCCTTGACCCTGCCGTCGTCGTCGGTGGGCACGCAACCGAACGCTCGCGGATCGCCGACCCGCACGAGGTGCAGCGTCACATCGGCGTTGGTCCGGTGATGGGTGTCGAGCACCGCGCCGAGATCGGTGCCGCCCAGGACGTCACCGTTGAAGACCATGATGTTGTCCGCACGCAGGCTCGGCAGCACGTTGCGGATGCCGCCGCCGGTACCCATCGGCTCGACCTCGGTGACGTACTCGATCTCGAGTCCCAGGTCGCTGCCGTCACCGAAATGCTCCTCGAACACCTCGGCCTTGAACGACGTGCCCAGCACGACGTGCGTGATCCCGGCCTGCTTGATCCGGGCCAACAGGTGCGTGAGGAACGGCACCCCGGCAGTGGGGAGCATGGGCTTGGGGGCGGACAGCGTCAGCGGACGCAGCCGGGTCCCCTGACCCCCGACCAGAATGACGGCATCGGTCGCCGAAGCAGTTGTCATGCTTTCCCCTCAATCTCGATCTCTCGACGCTCGTTCTGCTTGCGCTCGTCTTCCCGGCGCTCCCGAACCGCTGCCGCGACCGCGAGCTTCGAACGCAAGGCGAGTCCACCCCGCAGAGCCCACCGCAGCGGGGCCTGCCACCACGCGGGGTGGCGATCGGCCTGGAAGCGGTAGGCGCTCTGATGATGGGCGGGCAGCATCAACTCGGGATGCCGGCCCGCGGCATGGCCCTTGGCATGGGTCACCTCGGCCGACGGCACGAAGACGTTGAGCCAGCCCGCCTTACCGAGCCGGTCACCGAGGTCCACATCCTCCATGTACATGAAGTAGCGGGAGTCGAAGCCGTCGATCGAGTCGAACGCGACCCGGCGCAGCAGCAGGCACGAGCCGGACAACCACCCGGCGGGACGCTCGGTGATGGTCTCGTTCTCCTGGAGGTACCGCTGCGTCCACGGGTTGGACGGCCACACGGAACCGAGGACGGCGTGGCCGGCACCGGAGATCAGATCGGGCACGCGACGGGCCGAGGGGTACATGCTGCCGTCGGGTTCGCGGACCATCGGCCCGAGGGCACCGGCCCGCGGCCAGCGCGCTGCCGCGGCGAGCAGTTCGTCGATCGCGCCGGGCGACCAGCGCACATCGGGATTGACGACGACGACGAACTCGATGTCGGGGTCGATCTCGGCGACGGCGCGATTGATCGCACCGCCGTACCCGATGTTGCCGCCGGTGCGGAGCAGTCGGACGTGATCGTGAGCCGCCGCAGCGGCCTCGGGCGCCCCGTCGGTCGACCCGTTGTCGGCCAGGATGACCTGCGGGTTTTCGACCGTCGCATCGGCCAACGTGTCGAGGAAATGCTCCAGATGCTCGCCGGGCGAGTAGGTCACCGTCACCACGGCCAGCTTCGAACTCACGCGGGCAAGCGTATCCCGAAAGCCCGCATCGTCCTCATTCGAGCCGGGCCAGCGCGTCGCCCAGCGCGTCCTGCCACGGCCGCAGCGGGGTCAGACCGGCTGCAACCCACGACGCGGGCGAGAGCACCGAGTAGGCGGGTCGCGGCGCGGGGCGCACGAACTCGGCGCTGCTGCACGGCCGGACCCGCGCGGGGTCGGCGCCCACCCCCTCGAACACGGCACGGGCAAGGTCGAACCATGTCGCGGTACCCGAGTTGGTCGCGTGCAGCGTGGTCGCGCCCCCGCCGCCGGTGCGGGCCAGTTCGAGCAGTCCGGCAGCGAGGTCCGCGGAGTACGTGGGCGAACCCACCTGGTCCGTGACCACCTGGACGGTGTCGCGGTCGCGCTCGAGCCGCAGCATCGTCGCGACGAAGTCGTTCCCGACTCCCGTGTACACCCATGCCGTCCGGACGATCTGCGCGTCGGGCAGCACCTCGCGGATCGCAAGCTCGCCGGCGAGCTTGCTCCGGCCGTACACCGTCTGCGGATCGGTGGGGTCGTCCGTCTCGTACGGCACGGCACGGTCCCCCGCACGGTCCCCCGCGAAGACGTAGTCGGTGGAGACGTGGATCAACCGCGACCCCGCACGCGCACACGCCGACGCCAGGTTCCGCGGCCCGGTCGCGTTGACCGCGGCGGCGGTCTCCTCGTCCGACTCCGCCGCGTCCACGGCGGTATAGGCCGCGCAGTTCACCACCACCGAACCGGGTTCCACCCAGGCGTCGACGGCACCGCGGTCGGTGATGTCGAGCTCGTCCGAACCCACTCCGACGATCGGAACGTCGACGAGGTTCTGTAACGCCAGCAGGCGACCACCCAACTGCCCGCGTGCGCCGGTCACCAGAATCCTCTTCACGGGTTCCGAGTCTGGCACGCCGGACAGCTGTATCGCGTGCTGCGCGCAGAACACCAGTAGCCTTGACAGCGGTTGTAATCGCGCAGTTGCTCGGATTGCGATTCGGAATGCAGTTCGGATCTGCTCGGATTTTCAAGGATCTTCAGGGAGGGGCCACAGGTGCCGCAGGAGCCCACCGCATCGGAAGTGCCGCGACCGCCAGCCCCGGTCTCGCGCATCCAGATCGCCATCGCGGTCGCTGCGGTGCTGGTGCTCGTGATCACCGGATTCGCTTGGCGCAGTGTCGACTCGCTGCGGTCGAGCCTCTCGACGATCGGCGATCTCGGACTGGGCGGCACCAAGGACGGCGCCGTCGACATCCTGCTCGTCGGTACCGACAGCCGCACCGATGCCCACGGCAATCCGCTCAGTCAATCCGAACTCGAGTCGCTGCGTGCGGGCGAGGAGGTCGCGTCCAACACCGACACGATCGTCCTGGTGCGCGTGCCCAACGACGGCAGTTCGGCCACCGCCATCTCCATTCCCCGCGACGCGTACGTGGACGTGCCCGGGATCGGGATGTCGAAGATCAACGCCGCTTACGGCGCGACCAAGGAAACCGAGCGGCAGAAGCTGGTCGAGGACGGGGAATCCGATTCCGACGCCGAGAAGGAATCGACGCAGGCGGGCCGCGAAGCGCTCATCAAGTCCGTCGCGAAACTGACCGGCATCACCGTCGACCACTACGCGGAGATCGGCCTGCTCGGCTTCGTCCTGCTAACCGACGCGGTCGGCGGGGTCGACGTGTGCCTCAACGCGGCTGTCGACGAACCGCTCTCGGGTGCGAAGTTCCCCGCCGGCGACCAGACACTCGACGGCTCCGATGCCCTGAGCTTCGTCCGCCAGCGACACAACCTGCCCCGCGGCGACCTCGACCGGATCGTCCGCCAGCAGGTGTTCATGGCCTCGCTGGTGCGCGAGGTGCTGAGCGCGCAGACCCTCACCAACCCCGGCAAGCTGAACCAGCTCAGTTCCGCGGTGCAGCGGTCGGTGGTGCTCGACGCCGACTGGGACATCATCGAGTTCGCCACCCAGCTCAAGGACCTCGCGGGCGGCAAGGTCAAGTTCGAGACCATCCCCGTCGTCGACATCAACGCGATGACCGACTACGGCGAGTCGATCGTGCAGGTCGATCCCAAGGCCGTCCGCAAGTACGTCGCCGGACTGGTCGGTGAGGAACCCACCGAGGACAAGTCCGACCAGAGCACCACGTCCGCCGTCCCGACCGAGATGCCCGACATCGATCCGTCCTCCGTCACCGTCGACGTCTCCAACGACAGCAGCATCAGCGGTCTCGCCTCGAGCGTCGGAACGACCCTCGACGGCAAGGGCTTCGGCCTCGGCGAGGTCGGGAACAACACGGGCAAGTCCGTGACGCGATCCACCGTGTTCGCGAACAAGTCGGACAGCAAGGGTGCCCAGGCCGTCTCGGTGACTCTCGGTGGCCTGCCGATCGAGACCGACAAGTCGCTGTCGTCGGGCACCGTCCGTGTCGTCCTCGCCGGCGACTACAAGGGTCCCTCCGGAACCTCGTCGGGCTCCGGATCCGGATCCTCGGGCATTTCCAGCGCCGGCACCTCGCCCACCCCCGTCGAACCCGGTCCCGCGATCGACGCGGGCAACAACGGCCCCCACTGCGTAAATTGAGCGGTCACCACTGCGTCGACCGAGTACAGATCGGAACACCGTGCCCAACCTGACCACCGCGCTGCTCGAACCGATCCTGGCCACCGACCCGGCCGGCCCGCGGATCACGTACTACGACGACGCCACCGGCGAGCGGGTGGAGCTGTCCGCGATCACGCTGGCCAACTGGGCGGCCAAGACCGCCAACTTCCTGTGCGACGAGTTCACGCTGATGCCCGGCGCGCGGGTCTCGGTGCTGCTGCCGGCGCACTGGCAGACCGCCGCCGTCCTGCTCGGCGCGTGGTGGGCCGGGCTCGAGGTGACGCTGGAGGCCGATCCCGACGCCGACGCGGCCCTGGTCACGGCGGATCGACTCGACGACGTCGCCGATGCGCCCGAGGTTGCGGTGCTGTCGCTGGACGCCTTCGGCCGTCCGGTCCCCGACCTGCCGGTGGGCGTCACCGACTACGCGACCGCGGTGCGTGTGCACGGCGACCAGTTCCGTCCCGGCAGTGCCGGGTCCGCGGCGCTGGACGGCCGCGGTGTCGACGATGTCCTGACAGCGGCCCGGGCGGTGGCCGTCGCGCAGAACGTGAGCGGCTCGGACCGGGTCCTGTCCACCCGTTCGTGGGCGACCACCGACGACCTGATCGCGGGGCTGGTCTCGGTCCTCGCCGCCGGGGCGTCGCTGGTGCAGGTGTCGAATCCGGACGACGCGGCGATGACGCGGCGCGTCGAATCCGAGAAGGTCACCGCTCAGCTCGCGACGTAGCCGCCGTCCTCGAGTCCCGCCGCGATCTCGTATCGATTGCGGGCGCCGGGATGACGGATCTCCTCCCACAGGTACATCAGCGCGAAAACCGCGCCGTGCCAACCCCACTGGTCGGCGTGGACGGCCTCGTGCCGGATCACGCGATCGGCGGTGTTGCCTCGCGTCAGGTAGGCGCCGCCGAGCGTGGTGCCGCCGCGACCGAATCCGCCCCGCATCCCCGAACACACGAAGATCCCGTACCGGTCGTCGAATTCGATGCGGGCCCGCCACAACCGGGCGTACCGCAGGGCCACGACGGTCACGAGGCGCGAGGTCCGACTGCCGCGAGCGGCCCGGGTCAGCATGGTCTGCCGATCCCGGGCCCCTCGCGTCGTGCTCACACACCTCACGCTAGCGTCGTCACCCGGCCAGCGCCGCCACCGGCGCGGTGCGCGCTGCCCGCCGCGCCGGCAGGATCGCGGCGAGCACTCCGGCCGCTCCCCCACCCAGCACGATCAACGCGAGTGTCGGCCACGGCAGCGTGCCCAGCACGAGGTCGTCGAAGCCGAACACCGACGCCGATCCGGTGATGCCGAACGCAAGGCCCAGCGCCACACCGAGCGCCGACGCCACCCCGGCGATCAGCACCGCCTCCCACAGCAGCAACGACCGCAGGCCCGCGCGTGTGAGCCCCACGGCGCGCAGCAGGCCCGACTCCCGGCGCCGCTCGAGCACCGACAGCGCCATCGTGTTGCCGACGCCGATCAGTGCGATCACCACGGCCACCGACAGCAGTCCCGCCACGACCAGCAACAGCGTGTCGAGGACACTGTCGAGGGTCGCGCGCATCGCCAGCGATCCACCGACCTCGCTTCCCGGTGCCAGTTGCTCCGCGAGCGCAGTGATCTCGTCCTGCACCACACGGCGCTCGTCGTCGCTCAGTCCGTCGGCGAGCCGGATCCACATCTGGTCGGTCGTCACCTGCGACGACAGGGCCGCGAGCAGGCGCGCCTCGGTGAGGGCCGGCTGGCCCGTGGACGCGCCGACCGTCAGCTCGCTTCGTCCGACGTTGCCCGTGAGGGACACCGTCTCGCCGAGGTCGAGCCCCAGATCGAGCCGGTCGTCCGGCGACAGCAGCAGCTGGTGCGGACCGGGCAGGTCGACGTCGGTGCGCAGGGTCGCCCGGACCGCCGCGACGTCCACGCCGACCACCGGCAGCGTCCGGCCGTCGGGCAGGGAGACGTCGGCAGTGCCGAGCGGGGCCACCGCGTCCACACCCTCGAGGCCGCGGATGCGCTCGGCCAGGTCGCCGGGCAGTCCGGTGCTGCCACCCGCCTCGACGCTCACGTCCACCGGGAACTGGTCGTCGACCGCGCCGGGCGCACTGGCCTTCGTCACGGCGATGCCGACGACGAGCGTGCTCGTGAGCGTGACGCCGATCAGCAGGGCCGTCGCGGTCGCCGCGGTCCGGCGCGGATTGCGGCCGGCGTTGCCTGCGGCGAGCAGCCCCACCGGCCCACCGAACCGTCCCAGCAGCGCACCGACCCGAGAGATCACCGCCGGGACGATCCGCTGACTCAGCATCACGATCGCGACGAACGTCAGCAGACCGCCGACGCACGCGATCAGCACCTGACCGGTGGTGGCCCCCAGCGCGAGGATGCCGACACCCGCGATCAACGCGAGCGTCCCGAGGACGCGGCGCGCCCGTGACACCGCGACGGGTTCGGGCGTCGATTCGAGCGGCTGCAGCGCCGCGAGCGGGGAGACCCGGGTCGCGGCACGGCTGGGAGCCGACGCCGCGGCCAGGGTCATCACGACGCCCACCACCACGCCGACGATCACCGTCACCGGCGTCACGCTCAACCCGCGCAACGGGATCGGGACGTCCGCCGCGGCCGCGATCCGGGCCACGAGCCACGCCGTTCCGACGCCCAGCATCACGCCCAGGACCGACGCGGCCACGCCGACACCGGCCGCCTCGACCCGCACACTGCGGCGGACCTGCGCCGCCGTCGCGCCCACGCACCGCAGCAGCGCCAGTTCCTGCGTCCGCGCGGCCAGCAACACCGCGAACGTGTTGGCGATCACGAGCGCCGCGACCACGACGGCGATGGCACCGAACGCCAGCAGGACGCTCGCGAGGAGGTCGGAATCGCCGAGGAACTGCTGCGATGCCAGTTCCGCCTGGTGGACACCGGTGTCGACCGTCGCATCCGCGGGCAGCGCGCCGCGCACCCGGTCCGCGAGCTGCTGCTGCGACATCACGCCGTCGCCGGCGATCCGGATCTCGCGGTTCCCGCCGCCCGACGTCCACGCGTCGAGCTGCTCGACCGTCGCGAAGACGGTGGTGCCGTTCATCTGCTGTGCCGTGCCGGACAGATCGACCAGCCCGACCACCTTCGCGGTGTCGCTGATCTGCGCCTCGGAGCTCAGCGTGGTGACGGTCAGATCGGACCCGATCGGCACGCCCGAGCCCGCATCCACGGCGATCTCGCCCGGCGCCTCGGGGAATCGCCCGTCGGACAGGGTCTGCCAGCGCAGTCCCGGATCGTCGGACAGCGACTGCGCCGACCCGAACGACGAGCCCTCCCCGTCGCGGCGCACCTTGACGCTCGCCGAGACGTCCTCGGTGACCGCGTGGACACCCGGCACCGCCCGGATCGCCGCCAGGTCGTCGCTGCCGCTGACCACGACGTCCGTCGTCGCGTACTGCCCGGCAAGCGAATCCGTCACGCCCGCCTTCAACGTCGAATTCAGCGTCAGTGTCGCCACGATGAACGCGACGGCGATCACGACCGCCAGCACCGACGCGAGGTAGCGTCCCGCATGTGCGCGCATCTGCGCCCACGCCAGCCCCCGCATCAGCGCGCCCGACTCAGGTCGTCGGCGCCGAGGAGGCGCATCGTCTCGATCACCGAATCGGTCGTGGGACGGTCGATCTCACCGGCGATCCCGCCGTCGGCGATCAGCACCACCCGATCGGCGTACGACGCGGCCACCGGGTCGTGCGTCACCATCACCACGGTCTGCCCCGTCTCGCGGACACTCGACCGCAGCAGGTCGAGCACCTCGGCGCCGGTCCGCGAGTCGAGGTTGCCGGTGGGCTCGTCCGCGAAGATGACATCCGGCTGCGGCAGCAACGCCCGCGCGACGGCGACGCGCTGCTGCTGACCCCCGGACAGCTCGTGCGGGCGATGTCCGAGCCGGTCGGACAGCCCGAGCCGGCGCACCACCTCCTCACGCCATTTGGGTTCGGGCACCCGGCCCGCCAGTCGCATCGGTAGCAGCATGTTCTCCTCCGCCGAGAGCACCGGCAGCAGGTTGAACGCCTGGAACACGAACCCGATCCGCTCGCGACGGAGTTCGGTGAGCGCCTTGTCGCCCAGCGCCGTGATCTCGGTGCCGCCGATCGTCACGGTCCCCGACGTCGCCGTGTCCAGTCCGGCCAGGCAGTGCATCAGCGTCGACTTGCCCGAGCCCGACGGCCCCATCATCGCGGTGAACGCCCCGGCCGCGAAGTCCACATCCACGCCACGCAGCGCGTGCACCGCGGTCTCGCCGGCGCCGTAGGTCTTGGTCAGGCCCCGCGCCCGCACCTTCTGGTCATCAGTTCTCATGGTTACGACGTTATGGCTGGTCAGTGGCCTTCCACATCGGAGCGCGGGGCGATCTCTCGGCGGATCGCGTCATCCCGGAGTAGGACGCCGGGTCAGCCCCAGAGCCCACTCCTGCGCGATCGCCGCGGGATCCCGCGCTGCGGCCCGAGGAGTGGGCGCTCAGGCCGAACTGTCCACAGCGCCCAACTGATCCACAGGCGAACTCCTGCGCCCGAGCCTGTAGCCGACTCCGTCACCGGGCGCCCCCAGGCTGCAGCCATGAACCACTTCGGAGTCCACACGTTCGAGGAGTTGACCGCCGCCGGGGTGCCGCCGAGCACGATCGGCAGCCGCTGTCGCACCGGCCGGTACCGGCGCGTCCTCCCCCGGGTCTACGCGACCGGCGAGCCGACCACGCTCGCACTCTGCTGCGCGGTGACGCGCTGGCAGCCGACCGCGACCCTCAGCCACCGCACCGCGGCGTGGCTGCACGGGTGGACGGACGAGCCGAAGATCCTCGAAGCGACGGTCCCGCCGAACATCCGGGCCCGCGCCCCCGAGTGGCTCCGGATCCACCGCCGGGTCCTGGACCCGGCCGAGGTCGTCGAGCGCCGTTCGCTGCCGACGGTGTCGGCCACGCAGGCACTCGTCGACTGCGCGACCGTGATGCCCGCGCCCGAGTTCGAGCCCCTCGTCGACGCCGAACTGTGCCGGTCCGTGAATCCGGAGCGCGTGCGGGACCTGTGCACTGCGCACCCCGGGCGCTGGGGAAACACCGCGGCGGTGGCGCAACTGCGGGTCGCCGCGGTGCGCGCGGCGTCCGAACCCGAGCGGATCCTCGCACGGGCGTTCCACGCTCGACGCTGCCCGCTCGCCGCCAACGAAGCCGTCGGGCCGTACGTCTGCGACTTCGTCGATGCACCGGGGCGGGTGGTCGTCGAGGTCGACGGCCGCGAGTTCCACAGTGCGCCCGAGGTGTTCCGGTCCGACCGCCGACGGCAGAACTGGCTGGTCCGTCAGGGGTGGCTGGTGCTGCGGTACGCCGCGTACGACGTCCTCGAGGACTCCGGGCGGGTCGCGGACGAGGTGGTCGAGGTGGTTCGACGGCGCAGGCACGCGCGGCGCTGACGGCGTGGATGTCCACTCCTCGAGTGTGTGCGCGGGAATCCGCGCCGCGGCCTGAGGAATGGGCGCGCAGGCCGACGTCAGTCGGAGCCCAGGAGATCCTGCGGCCGCACGAGACCGATCTGGAACGCATACAGCACGGCCTGCACCCGGTCCCGCGAGCCGGTCTTCGACAGCACCCGTCCCACATGGGTTTTCACGGTCGCCTCGGAGACCACGAACTTCTCGGCGATCTCCGAGTTCGACAGCCCGCGCGCCATCGCCTCGAGCACCTCGACCTCGCGGGGCGTCAGGTCGTCCGGAAGCGACGGCCGTACCGCATTGCCCAGCATCGGGCCGACGTGCTGCAACAGCTTGCGGGTGGAGCGCGCCTCGATGACGGCGTCGCCGCGGTGCACGGTCCGGATCGCGTCGAGCAGTTGCTCCGGCGGGACGTCCTTGAGCAGGAAGCCGCTGGCGCCCGCGCTGATCGCCGACATCACGTACTCGTCGTTCTCGAACGTGGTGAGCACCACCACCTTCGGGGACGCGTCCTGCGCGGTGAGCCGGCGGGTGGCCTCGATGCCGTCCATGATCGGCATCTGCACGTCCATCAGCACGACGTCGGCGGGGGTGCGCGCCAGCTCGTCGACGCCGCGGGCACCGTCGGACGCCTCCATCACCACTGTCAGGTCCGGCTGCGAATCGATCACCATCCGAAACCCCGCCCGCACCAGTTGCTGATCGTCGACGAGGGCGACGCGGATCGGCTGCGTGGCGGTTTCTTCCATGTCGACCAGCCTAGGGCGCGACGTACGGCAAACGGCCGCGCACCCGATAGCCGCCGCCCGGGACCGGGCCCGCGACGAGCTTGCCGCCGTGCAGCTTGGCGCGTTCGGTCATGCCGATGACGCCCTGCCCGCCCGGGGACGCGTCGATCAGGGCCGCCGCGCCGCCACGGCCGTCGTCGTCGACGACGAGTTCGAGTTCGTCGCCACCCCAGTTCACCTCGACGCGCGCCACCGCCCCCGGCCCGGCGTGCTTGAGGACGTTGGTGAGGGACTCCTGGACGATGCGGTAGGCCGTCAGACCCGTGCCGGTCGACAACTCGCGCGGCTCGCCCGTCACGTGCAGGTCGACGTCGAGTCCGCCACGCTGCAGCTCGGCGACCAATCCCCCGATGTCACCGGCGCCGGGCATGGCCGCGAACTCGCGGGGCCGATCCTCGCGCAGCACCGACAGCAGCGCCCGCATGTCGGTGAGCGCCTGCCGGCCCGTCGACGAGATGGTTTCGAGCGCATCGATCGCGGCCTGCGGATCCTGCGCGGCGCCGTAGCGGCCGCCGTCGGCCTGCGCGATGACGACGGTGAGCGAGTGCGCGACGATGTCGTGCATCTCGCGGGCGATGCGGGTGCGCTCGTTGACGGCCGCGAGTTCCGCCTCCTGGGCGCGTTCGAGTTCCAGCAGTCGCGCCCGCTCGGCGAGGCCCTCGAGTTCCTGGATGCGCACCCGCCGCAGGTCGCCGAACGCCCACACCGCGAGGACGAACACGATGAGGAACATCGCGGTGATCACGGCCTGTTCCCAGCCGCGTCCCTCGTACGCGAAGTACTCGGCCCCGGCCGCCGCGGCGCCCAGGATCGCGATCGCCAGCGCCGTGTAGCTGCTCCACCGCGGCGTGTACGCCGCGAACGCGTACAGCGCGACCGGCACCGCGAATGCGCTCGGCAGCAACGTGTCCGGGATCAGCACCAGGTGCGCGACCGCGAATGCCGCGACGACGAAGCCCGAGATCACGGTCCGCGACCGACGCCACGCCAGCGGCAGCGTCATCCCGAGGGTCACCGCGACGCTGACGGCGTTGCCGTCGATGAGCGCGTTCGGCAGGCACACCAACGTGAGGAGCACCGCCTCCACGCGGTCGATTCCGACCGCGTGGGCGGCGCTCCAGCGATACCAGCGCTCGCTCAGGGGGAACCGGGCCATGCCGTCAGCCTAGAACCCGGATCGAACCGGTCAGCCGAGCAGCTTGGCGCGCAGCGCCTCGTCCTTCTCCAGGACCATCTGCTCGAGACCGGCCTGGAAGGCGGCCATCCGCTGCTGCAGGGCCGGATCCGACGCACCGAGGATGCGTGCGGCCAGCAGGCCCGCGTTGCGCGCGCCGCCGATCGAGACGGTCGCGACCGGGACGCCCGCGGGCATCTGCACGATCGACAGCAGCGAATCCATGCCGTCGAGGTACTTCAGCGGGACGGGCACGCCGATCACCGGCAGCGGGGTGGCCGACGCGACCATGCCCGGCAGGTGCGCGGCACCGCCGGCGCCCGCGATGATGACTTTGAGTCCCCGAGCTGCGGCGTCGCGGGCGTAGTCGAGCATGCGCTGCGGCGTGCGGTGCGCGGACACGACACCCACCTCGAACCGGACACCGAACTCGGCAAGCGCCTCGGCGGCGGCCTCCATCGTCGGCCAGTCCGAGTCGCTGCCCATGATCAGCCCGACTGCGGGCCCGTTCGATTCAGTCACTTCGTGTCGCTCCCGTGCTCGTTCCGAACAGTGTCATTCCCGCCCATGTTCATCCCACCCGTCAGTCCATTCGGCGTGCGACAGCCAGTGCGCCGCCCGCTGCGCGCGCTCGCGCACGGCCGCCACGTACTGCGGGTCGTCCGGCGAACCGTCGGCCCCGCCGAGCACGTTGACGTGCCCGATCTTGCGGTCCTTGCGCTCACCCTTGCCGTACAGGTGCACCTTCGCGTCGGGCATCCGTGCGAACAGGTGGTGCAGACGCTCGTCCATGCTCATGACGGGCGCAGTCGGTGCCCCCAAGACGTTCGCCATAACCGTGACCGGGGCGAGGGGCGACGTGTCACCGAGCGGGTAGTCGAGGACCGCGCGCAGGTGCTGCTCGAACTGCGACGTCCGCGCACCGTCCTGGGTCCAGTGACCCGAGTTGTGGGGGCGCATCGCAAGCTCGTTCACGACGAGCCGGCCGTCGGTGGTCTCGAACAGCTCCACCGCCATCGATCCGACGACGCCCAGCTCGGCAGCGATCCGCAGCGCGAGCTGCTCGGCCTCGGACGCTCGCTCGCCCGACAGCTGGGGCGCGGGCGCGAGGACGACAGCGCACTGTCCGTTCAACTGCACCGTCTCGACGACGGGCCACGACGCGCCCTGCCCGAACGGCGAACGCGCGACCATCGCGGACAGCTCACGGGTGAAGTCGACGGCCTGCTCGACCATGAGCTCGACGCCCTTGTCGAGCTGCTCGGTGACGATGGCCTCGGCCTCGTCGGAGTCGTCGGTGATCCAGACGCCACGGCCGTCGTAGCCGCCGCGCACAGCCTTGAGGACGATGGGCCAGCCGTGCTCGGCACCGAAGCGGACCACGTCCTCGGCCCAGGTGACCGCGGCGAAGGCCGGGACCGGGGCGCCCATCTCGCTGAGCTTGCGACGCATCGCCAACTTGTCCTGCGCATACACGAGCGCCTGCGGCGGCGGCTGCACGTTGACGCCCTCGGCCACCAGCACGTCGAGGTGCTCGGTGGGGACGTGCTCGTGGTCGAACGTCAGCGCGTTCGAGCCGAGCGCTGCCTTACGCAGAGCCGCGAGGTCGGTGTGGCTGCCCAGGACGACGTCGGGGCTGACCTGAGCGGCGGGCTCGTCGATGCTGCCCGCGAGCACCCGCAGCGTCTGTCCCAGCTCGATCGCGGCCTGGTGGGTCATGCGCGCGAGCTGGCCACCACCGATCATCGTCACCACGGGCATACCGCTGGGGAGATCGCGAGGAGGCGCGGGGCGAGGTTCGGAATCAGATTTGCCGGTCACGACACACCATGGTGTCACGTTCACCTCGGACCGGTTCTTCCGAGGTCATCGACGGTGTCAACCTGTGAAGAACCTGATAATGGACGATCCGCTGCATCGATCGAGATCCCGGGTTCGTAGAATACGATGTTGTGTCTTTCGTCGACGCGGCGATGAGCCGAGTTCCACAGCCGTTCAGAGCCATCGTTCTTCGCCACCACGAATTGATCAAGTTCGCAATCGTCGGCGGCACGACCATGGTGGTCGACCTCGCCATCTTCTACTCCCTGAGCCTCACGATCCTCGAGCAGAAGCCCGTGGTCGCGAAGGTCCTCTCCGGCGTGGTCGCGACCATCCTGAGCTACGTCCTCAACCGCGAGTGGTCGTTCAAGCATCGCGGCGGGCGCGAGCGCCATCACGAGGCGCTGCTCTTCTTCACGATCAGCGGCATCGGTGTCCTCATCGCGGCGGCACCGCTGTGGATCGCGAACAACGTCTTCGACATCCGGACGTCCATGAGTTTCGGTGCGCTGGTGGTGGTCGACTTCGTGCTGAACTACATCATCGGCAACCTGCTCCAGATGGTGTTCCGGTTCTGGTCGTTCCGGCGGTGGGTGTTCCCCGAGGAGAACACAGTGAACACAGCGAACACCGAGAACACAGCGATCGCGGCGACGACCGAGCACGAGGCGATCGCGCAGCCGGAGCCGATCGAACTCGCAGGCGAGGACCCCGCCCGCCCCTAGCGCGGTTCGTGGATCCCGACCACCCGGGTCGGCGCATCGTCCTTGACCGGGGCGAGGAACACCGCGAACAGGGCGGGCCGTCGGCGCTGCAGTTCCAGGCGGCCGCCGTCCGCCTCCACGAGGGCCCGCGCCAGCGCCAGTCCGACGCCGGTGGACCCGGCACCCGAGAAGCCCCGGTCGAAGATGTGCGGCGCCAGCTCGTCGCTCACGCCCTCCCCCTCGTCCGACACCTCGACGCACACCCGCGAGTCCTTGCCGGCTTCGCGGCCCACCGGGCCGGACACCAGACGCACCGACACCGTGCAGGTGCCTGCGCCGTGCTGGAGGGCGTTGTCGATCAGCACGGACACCGCCTCCCGGAGGCGCGATCCGGTCGCCGACGACGTCAACCGCGGCTCGCCGCGCAACCGCAGCACCCGGCCCGCGTCCTTGAACGGCCCCTGCCAGTCGGCGACGACGCTCGCGAGCTCCCCCACCACCGACACCGGCTCCCGGTCCGCGGCACCGCTGGCCCGCGAGGACCGCACGAGATCGTCCACCGCGACGGTGAGCCGGTCGACCTGCGCCATCGCTTCCTCGGCCTCGTGGACCACCGCCGGGTCGGGGTGCCCGGACAGCTCGTCGAGCCGCAGTCGCACGGCGGTGAGGCGGCTGCGCAACTGGTGGGAGACGTCGCCGACGAGCGCGTGCTCGCGCTGCAGGCGCCCGGCGATCTCGACCGTCGCCGAGTCGAGCACGTCGGACACGCGGTCCAGTTCGGGGATCCCGTGACGCCGGGAGTCGGGCCGGAAGTCGCCCTCCGCGAGCCGGGCGGCGCGGTCGGCGACGTCCTTGAGCGGATCGGCGAGACGTTTCGCGGTCACGACGGCCACGCCCGCTCCGGCGCCGATCGACGCGAGCACCAGCAGGGTCACCGCACCGACCGCCTGACGCTGCAGGGTCCGCATCCGATCCGACGGCACCTCGAGGCGCAGCGACCCGGACGTCCCCATCGAGAGGGATTCGACGAGCGGTGACGGCACCGATTCCGCGCCGATGTCGAGTCGCGACGCCCCCTCCTCCGGTGTCGGGTATACGACCACGAGTTTGCCGCCCTCCGGCACGACCAGCCGCAGCCCCGTCGTGTCGAGTCCGCCTTCGACGACGCCGGAGGCACCCTCCTGCACGATGATCTCGGCGGCCATTCGGTCGAGCCGACCCTGCAGGTCGCTGCGAGTGAAGTCCTCCACCCACAGCCACGCGGTATAGATCAGTGGAACACCGAGCAGCAGCCCCGTGAAGATGACGACGGCGAGGATCGATTGCAGGATTCTGCGGCGCACGGCGCGGGAAACCTAGTCGGTGTTGATGCGGAAGCCGACGCCACGCACGGTCGCGATCCGGCGATCGGCGCCCGCTCCCTCGTCACCGATCTTTCGGCGCAGCCAGGACATGTGCATGTCGAGCGTCTTCGATCCGCGCAGTTCGACGTCGCCCCACACCTCGCGCAGGATCGTGTCGCGCGAGACGACCTGACCGGCATGTTCGAGCAGCACACGCAGCAGCTCGTATTCCTTGTTGGCGAGCGCGACCTCGGACCCGTTGACGAGCACTCGCCGGGCCGCGGGCTCGAGGCGGATACCGGCCACCTCGACGGCCACGTCCTCCCCGCTGCCACTGCGGCGGAGCAGGGCCCGAACCCGTGCCATCAGCTCGGCGAGACGGAACGGTTTGCCGACGTAGTCGTCGGCGCCGGCGTCCAGACCGACCACGAAGTCCACCTCGTCGGTGCGCGCGGTCAGCATGAGCACGGCGAGATCGAGGCTGTGCGCACGCAGCTGGCGGCACACCTCGAGTCCGTCCATTCCGGGTAGACCGAGGTCGAGGATGAGGAGCTCGAAGTCACCGGTGAGCGCACGATCGAGCGCGGACGGCCCGGTCTGTTCGATCGTGACGGTGTAGCCCTCACGTCCGAGTGCACGCGACAGCGGCGCAGCGATGGCCTCGTCATCTTCGGCAAGTAGTACAGCGGTCACGACGACAGCCTACGGTCGGTTTAGCCGGCGCGGTTCCATTACCAGCCTTTCCGGAAATTCCGGCCGTCGTCTCCGGAGTCGTCCGGCGCCCGTCCCGGCCCCGGGTGACGGTCGTCCCGGTACTCGTCCCGATGCATGGACGTCGAATCGAATACCTGGTGGTACAGCCGCGAATGCACCTTCTGCACCTCCGGAATGTCGTCGAATTCGAGCGGATCGTCGGACGACGAGACGATGACGAGGGTTCCGGTCCGCAGCATTCGGTCGACCAGGCCGTGACGGAACTGCACGTTGCTGATTCGGTTCATCGGGATGTCGATTCCGGTGTGGGTCATCACGCCGTGCCGAATCATCACCCGGCGGTCGGTGACGATGAAGTGCGTCGAGTTCCACCGCAGCACCGGGACGAGAACGCGCCATCCGACGACGGCGAGCCACACCGCGGCGATCACGAGGAGCACCACGGTCACCGCGCCGCCACTCAGCTGCGACTGTGCGATCCCCGCCGCGAAGCCCGCGATCGCGGTGACCAGGATGAAGATCAGGGCCGGGGCGACGAGCATCTTCCAGTGCGGATGCCGGTGCAGCACCAGCTCCTCGTCCGCCGCCAGCGCGTCCTGCGGATAACCCATGCGAAGAGTGTGCCAGGTCGGGCGGGCCGACAGGACGTCCGACGGTTCACGGACTCCGGGGTTCCTCCGGTGGCGGCCGCTCGACCTCCCGGGCGCCCTTGATGAACACATCGGCCCAGCGCGTCGACGGGTCGATGTCGATGAAGAACGCCTTCACCAACAGCGACATCGGAATCGCCAGCAGCGCGCCGAGCGGGCCGAGCACCCACCCCCAGAACACGAGGGCGAGGAACGTGGTCGTCACCGACAGCCCGACGGCGTCGCCGACGAACTTGGGCTGGATCACCGATTGGATGACGACGTTGATGACGCTGTAGGCGATGATCACGATGATCGCGAGTTTCGGTCCGCCCTCGAGCAGACCGAGCAGTGCGGGCGGTATCAGTCCCAGCACGAACCCGATGTTCGGGATGTAGTTCGTGATGAACGACAGCAGGGCCCACAGGATGGGGAGCGGAATGCCGAGCCACCACAACGCGAGGCCGTCGATCACCGCGACGATCAACCCGAACACCGTCGACACGATGAGATAGCTGCGGGTTCCCGAAGCGAACGTTTCGATGGCATAAGCGATTTCGGGCCGGTACCGGGCGACGACGGCCAGCCGATCGTGCATCGACATACCGTCGAATGCCATGAACAGCAGCAGCGCGAGGATGAAGAACAGGTTCGAGAACACGCCCAGCAGGCCCGAGACGAGAGCCTCCGCGTAGCCGACCGCCTTACCGAAGTCGATGCCCGACAGCGCGTTCTGGATCTGGTCCGATCCGATGCCGTGCTGTTCCAACCGCTGCTCGACCTGGTCGAGCAGCTGCTGTGCGTCGTCGGAGTACTGCGGGAGGAGCGTCGCGAGCTGCGCGACCGAGATCGCGAGCGCTCCCACGAGACCGAGCAGGATCGCGTACACCGCGACCAGGGCGCCGAGCATCCCGATCCAGCGTGGCCAGCCCCGATGGCGCACCCACTCCTGAATGGGCTGGACGCCGACCGTCAGCATCAGTGCGAGGAACACCGGGCCCAGCACGCCGGAGAAGGCCTTCATCCCGGTCACGGCGACGACGCCGCCGGCGATGGCGAGGAGAACGATCAGGCCGCGTGGGATCGCCCAGTCCGACCGGTTCGTCGGAGCGGGCGGTTGCCGATCGTTCCTGCGTGCCATCCGACCTCCGCTCGCGGCGAGAACCGGTTCGGTGCTGGCGGATCAGCTCGTACGTCGTGCGAGGAACGCCGCGGCGACCACGATGATGCCGTACAGGATCATCCAGACGCCGACGACGATCACGAAGACGCCGAGCGAGAGCTCGGGCTGGAGCAGCACGATTGCGCCGGCCACCACGCTGATGATGCCCAGCACGATGCCCACCGCGCGGTTGCCTGGGACCTCCGACGCTCCGGCAACGATGTCGAGGACACCGCGGAACACCCACCATGCACCGATGACGAGCGCGATGATCACGAGCGTCTGCAGCGGACTGCGGAGAACGAGGAAGCCCAGCAGGATCGCGAGAGCACCCGACAGGCCGGTCAGGGTGCGCGCCGCGGTCGGGGCGCCGACTTCGGCGAAGGACCGCACGATCTGGATGATGCCGAACGCGAAGACCTGGATCGCGATGAGGACGGCCGCCACCACCAGGGTCGCGTCGGGCCAGACCAGCATCGCAATTCCGAGGCCGAGCGTGAGCAGACCGAATACGACGGTCAGTCCGGTGAGAAACCGCCGAGCAGTTTCAAATTGCCCGGAATCACCGACCCAGACTTCGTCCGATCCCGCCGACATGCCTTGTTGACCATTCATCGTTTTCCCTCCGCGTCACGCGAATCGTGGATGAGCGTCAAAGTAGCAGCAATTCACACGATTGCCAGCGATGAACGACTTTGTGGTTCCGACTGCGATTCTGCGCGGTTTCACCCGCAGCGGGTGAGGTTCCCCGCAGAATTCGGTACGACACTCCTGCTGATGGAGTGGCTTCTCCAGCGATGTCTTCTCGACCGATCGAAAGGGGAACTGCGATGACGGATCGCACACCGACGACCCACAGTTCGGGCGGCGCCAAACAGGGATTCGCTGCGGGAGCGTCGATCGCCGCCGCGATCATTCTCATGACAGTCGGAATCCTGCAGATCTTCCAGGGAATCTCTGCACTCGCGGACGACAACTTCTTCGTCGTCGGCCCCGAGTACGTCTATCAGTTCGACCTCACCACGTGGGGTTGGATCCACCTGATCCTCGGCATCGTCGTGGTCCTCGTCGGACTGGGACTGCTGACCGGTGCGACGTGGTCGAGGGTGACCGCCATCATCATCGCGGCACTGTCGATCATCGCGAATTTCCTGTGGATCCCGTGGTACCCGATGTGGTCGATCCTGATCATCGCGCTCGACATCGTGGTGATCTGGGCCGTGTCCACGTGGGACACCGAGCGCGCCTGACGCTCACACCGATCGCAGATGGGTGATGTCGCCGGCCGACACCGCGACCGGCGACTCACCGTCTGCCTCGATCACGATTCGTCCTTCGACGTCGACGTCGGTCGCGATCCCGACCAGTTCCCGATCGCCGGGAAGCTCGGCGCGCACCAGCCGTCCGAGCGTTCCGCACCGCTGCCGGTACGCCGCCGCGAGGTCCTCCACTCGCCATCCGACGGACTGCCACTCCCGCCAGCGTCGCGCCAACTCCCGGAGCACCGCCCGCACCAGGATGTCGCGATCGGTGACGGCAGCCTCCTCCAGCAGCAGCGAGGTCGCGGTCGGCACCGGCAACTCATCCTCGGTCAGACTCACGTTCAACCCGATCCCGATGACCACCGTCGGCACCGGTGCCGTGGCGGCAACTTCCGCGAGAATGCCGGCAACCTTCTTCCCGCCGATGAGAACGTCGTTGGGCCACTTGAGTTCCGCATCGACCTCCGCGATGGTGCGCAACGCGTCGACCACCGCGATCCCGGAGAGCAGCGGAAGCCATCCGATGTCGGAGAGGTCCATGCCCGGCATGTCGAGCACCGCGGACACGGTGATCAGCGCTCGGGGTGCGCTCACCCACGGTCGCGAGTGCCGGCCCCGGCCGCCCGACTGGTACTCCGCGACGAGAACGCTGCGTGCGTAGTGGGCGTCCCGCGGCCGGGCCAGCAGATCGGCGTTGGTGGAACCGGTCTCGGCCACCACGTCGACCCGCGCCCAGAACGCATCCGGGTCACCCCCGGCGTCACGAACGAGCGCGCGCCGAAGCGCGTCGGCGTTCAGCGGGGGTCGGGTGAGATCGGTCCACATGTCTCCAGCCATTCGACCAGCCTAGAATGCGCCCGGGGACACGGTTGGAATGTGACTCGTCAGTAGCTTAGGTTGAATAATTCAACGCAACCAGACCTCACTCGACGGAGGCCTCGGAGACCTGGTTAAGCTCACATCCCATGACCAGTGTGCAGGAGCCAGCCGCGGCGGAGGCGGCGAATACCCCGGATATTCACACGACGGCGGGAAAGCTCGCTGACCTGCGGAACCGCCAGGCGCAGGCAATGCAGCCGATGGGTGAGGCCGCAGTCGAGAAGGTCCATGCGAAGGGCAAGCTGACGGCGCGCGAGCGCATCACCGCGCTCCTGGACGAGGGCTCGTTCGTCGAGCTCGACGCCCTGGCCCGCCACCGCAGCACCAACTTCGGCCTCGCCGACAACCGCCCCGTCGGCGACGGCGTCGTCACGGGCTACGGCACCATCGACGGCCGCGACGTCTGCGTCTTCAGCCAGGACGCCACCGTGTTCGGCGGCAGCCTCGGCGAGATCTACGGTGAGAAGATCGTCAAGGTCATGGACCTCGCGATCAGGACCGGCCGCCCGTTGATCGGCATCAACGAGGGCGCCGGCGCGCGTATCCAGGAGGGCGTCGTCTCGCTCGGCCTGTACGGCGAGATCTTCCACCGCAATGTCCAGGCGTCCGGCGTCATCCCGCAGATCTCCCTGATCATGGGCCCGGCGGCCGGCGGCCACGTCTACTCCCCCGCGCTGACCGACTTCGTGGTGATGGTCGACGAGACCAGCCAGATGTTCGTCACCGGCCCCGACGTCATCAAGACCGTGACCGGTGAGGACGTCACCATGGAGGATCTAGGCGGCGCCCGGACCCACATGGTCAAGTCCGGTGTCGCGCACTACGTCGCCTCCGGCGAGCAGGACGCCCTCGACTACGTCAAGGACCTGCTGTCCTACCTGCCGAGCAACAATCAGGCCGCGACCCCGCGCCTGGCACCGTCCGACCCGATCGACGGCTCCATCGAGGACTCGCTCACCCCCGAGGACCTCGAGCTGGACACGATCATCCCGGACTCGGCGAACCAGCCGTACGACATGCACGAGGTCATCCGTCGCCTGCTCGACGACGACGAGTTCCTCGAGGTGCAGGCCGAGCGCGCCGCGAACGTCATCGTCGGCTTCGGTCGCGTCGACGGCCGCAGCGTCGGCATCGTCGCCAACCAGCCCATGCAGTTCGCGGGCTGCCTGGACATCGACGCGTCCGAGAAGGCCGCGCGCTTCGTCCGTACCTGCGACGCGTTCAACGTCCCGATCATCACCCTGGTCGACGTCCCGGGCTTCCTGCCCGGCACCGAGCAGGAGTACAACGGCATCATCCGCCGCGGCGCGAAGCTGCTGTACGCGTACGGTGAGGCCACGGTCGGCAAGATCACCGTCATCACCCGCAAGGCGTACGGCGGCGCGTACGACGTCATGGGCTCCAAGCACATGGGCGCAGACGTCAACCTGGCGTGGCCGACCGCACAGATCGCGGTCATGGGCGCGTCCGGCGCCGTCGGCTTCGTCTACCGCAAGCAGCTGCTCGAGGCCGCCAAGAACGGTGAGGACGTCGACGCACTGCGCCTGAAGCTGCAGGCCGAGTACGAGGACACCCTGGTGAACCCGTACGTCGCGGCCGAGCGCGGCTACGTCGATGCGGTCATTCCTCCGTCGCACACCCGCGGACAGATCGTCTCCGCTCTGCGCCTGCTGGAGCGCAAGATGGTTTCACTTCCGCCCAAGAAGCATGGGAACATCCCCCTATGACAGCGACCACCCGGGAAGAAGTACTCGCCGACGCCGAGCTGCTGGACGCGTCCTCGCTCGAAGGAGCCGCGTTGGCTGAAGCTGTCGCAGGTCTGGAGCCCGACGTCGCAGCGGGGTCGCAGGGTCCCGTGATCAAGATCGTCAAGGGCAACCCGACGGATCAGGACATCGCGGCACTCGTCGCGGTCCTGTCCGCGGCAGCTGCTTCGGCCGGCGACGCCGTGTCCGATCAGCGGCCGCCCGAGACGTGGGGTGCACCGACCCGCATGCACCGGGTTCGCGCGCCGTTCTCGCCGTACTCGTTCGGCAACCCGGTCGCGCCGCGTCCGTTCTGATCGAACGGCTCACGCAGTGACCCATCTGGTTCTCGCCTCGGCGTCCCCGGCACGGCTGTCCGTGCTGCGGGGCGCCGGGGTCGAGCCGACCGTCCGAGTGTCCGGTGTGGACGAGGACGCCATCATCGACCGTCTGGGCCCGTCCGCGGCTCCCGAACTGGTCGTCACCACGCTCGCCGAGGCCAAGGCCCGCGACGTGATTCCCGCCCTGGTCGCCGACGGCATCACCGATGCCGTCGTGATCGGGTGCGATTCCATGCTTCTCATCGACAGTGAACTGCAGGGCAAACCGCACACCGTCGACGTCGCGCGTCGACGCTGGCAGTCGATGGCGGGCCGCAGCGCAACCCTGTTGACCGGGCACAGCGTCCTGCGGATCGCCGACGGCGCGATCATCGCCGACGCGGCCGATCACAGTGGCACCGTCGTGCACTTCGCGAACCCGTCGGCCGAGGATCTCGAGGCGTATCTCGCGACCGGTGAACCTCTGACGGTGGCCGGCGCCTTCACCCTCGACAGTCTCGGCGGCTGGTTCGTCGAACGACTCGAGGGCGATCCGTCGAGCGTCATCGGGATCGGTCTGCCGCTGGTCCGGCGACTCCTGTCCGACGTCGGCGTCTCGATCGCCGAACTGTGGGCTGCGAACGCTCTGGTGCGCTAGCTCCAGCTCATTTCCACCCTCGCTGCAGGGACCCTGCCATCGCCCGCGCCTTCGCCTTGGCCCGCTCGGCGTCCGGCCCCGCGAACTGCTCGTCCACCGCTGCGCACCACAACTCCAGCCAGCGCTCCATCCGTTCGCCCGCGAGCCCGTGCTGACGGTTCAAAGCCTCGTGCACGGCAGTGAAGCTGCCCTGGTAGCGCGTGGTGCGGAACAGGATCTGTTCCCAGAAGTCGCCGACCACGGGTAGGTGTTCGTCGAGTCCGACAACTGCGAGCGTCTCGAACGTGGGAGCGAGCACGGGGTCCACGAGTGCGCGCTGGTAGAACGCGCGCAACAGGCGATCGACGTCGGCACGGGTGGCCAGATCGCCAGAGGGGTCGGCGGGACTCGTCACGGGGCCCGACGGTACCCGTCGGTAGCGCCGAACCGGCCGGGGCGATATCGCCCACCCTGTGAATCGGGCCACCACCTAGAATTGGTGACGGACAACCCTCCACCCTCGTCAGCCTCAGGAGCCCACCCGTGCCCGTCGCGCCCGACCCCAATCCCGCGTTCGCTGCGTATACCCATCCGGAGCGACTCGTCTCGACCGAGTGGCTGTCCGTCAACCTGGGCGCCCCCGGTGTGAAGGTGGTGGAGTCGGACGAGGACGTCCTGCTGTACGACATCGGCCACATCCCCGGCGCGGTCAAGATCGACTGGCACCTGGACCTCAACGATCCGGTCACCCGCGACTACATCGACGGTGAGGCGTTCGCCGACCTGATGAGCCGCAAGGGCATCGAACGCGACGACACCGTGATCATCTACGGCGACAAGAGCAACTGGTGGGCGGCGTACGCGCTGTGGGTGTTCACGCTGTTCGGCCACGAGGACGTCCGCCTGCTCGACGGCGGCCGTGGCGCGTGGCTGTCGGAGAACCGGGACACCACGCTCGACGTGCCGATGCCTGCGCCCACGCAGTACCCGGTGGTCGAGCGCGACGACTCCTCGATCCGGGCGTTCAAGGACGACGTGCTCGCGCACCTCGGGGCGGGCCCGCTGGTCGACGTGCGGTCCCCGCAGGAGTACACGGGCGAGCGCACCCACATGCCGGACTACCCGGAGGAGGGTGCGCTGCGCGGCGGTCACATCCCGACCGCGATCTCGATCCCGTGGGCGCGGGCCGCGGCGCCGGACGGGCGTTTCCGCAGCCGCCCGGAGCTCGAGGAGATCTACGCCGATTTCTCGCACGACGACGACGTCGTCGCGTACTGCCGCATCGGTGAGCGGTCGAGCCACACGTGGTTCGTCCTCACCCACCTGCTCGGGTTCCCGAGCGTCCGCAACTACGACGGCTCGTGGACCGAGTGGGGCAACGTCGTGCGCGTGCCGATCGTCAAGGGTGACGAGCCGGGTGTCGTGCCGGGTTCGCCCGCGGAAGTGGCGTCGTGAGCCTGCCCGAGAGCCTCACCGAGATCGTCGACGACTTCGCGGCGGTCAACGGGCAGGACAAGCTGCAGTTGCTGCTCGAGTTCAGTCGCGAGCTGGCACCGCTGCCCGCCGAGCTCGAACAGGGCGCGATGGAGCCGGTGCCGGAGTGCCAGTCGCCGCTGTTCCTGTTCGTCGACAGCGCGGACAGGGAAAAGGTGCGGCTGTACTTCAGCGCTCCCGCCGAGGCCCCGACGACGCGGGGCTTCGCGTCGATCCTGCACCAGGGGCTCGACGGGCACAGCGCCGCAACGATTCTCGCGGTTCCCGACGACTTCTACTCGGATCTCGGCCTGGCCGACGCTGTCAGCCCCCTGCGGCTGCGCGGCATGAGCGCGATGCTCGCACGGATCAAGCGGCACCTCCGCAACTGATCGCGTGCACTTCGCGTAACACCTGACACATCACCCGAAACAGCAATGCACCGGGGAGCGACCCTCCCCGACAACCTCGACTGTGACGATCTTCACCGCCGCCACCGCGGCGGAACAAGAGACTGGATTCTCCACGATGGAATTCACCGAGCTCGCGGACTACGCGATCTCCCCCGGCATGCTCACCGAGTGGTTACCCGAAGCGGGACCCGGGTGGGTGGAGGACGGCCGTCCCGCCTCCTACATCCACGAGGCGCACCTGCGCCGGACCGCGGACAGCACCCACGACGACGGCCGCGAGTCCTGGCTCGGCACCGCCTTCCGCCTGCCCGAGCCGCTCGATCACGACGCCTTCCGCACCGCGGTCCGCGCATGGATCGCGCGGCACGAGCCGCTGCGGAGCCACGCGGAGCTGCTGTCCGACGGCCGGATCCGCAGGTACACGATCGACGCGGACCAGATCGATCTCAACGAGGTCCGTCACGAGTACGAGTTCGACGCCGACACGGTCTTCGAGCGCGTGCACGACCTGTTCGACGAGCTCACCTCGCCGCACCGCTGGCCTGCCTACCTGTTCGTCACGCTCGAGCACTCCGACCCCGAGCCGGGGTGCACGGTGTTCTTCGCCGCGGACCACTCGCTGATCGACGGACTGTCGGTGGTGCTGGTCGCGCACGAGATCAGCCGCCTGTACACCGAGGCGCTGACGGGCAGCCCGTCCGATCTGGTTCCCGCCGGCAGCTACATCGATTTCGGCGCCGAGGAGCGTGCCTCCGCTGCAACGATCGATCACCGGCACCCCGCCGTCGAGTGCTGGCGGACGGCGTTCGTGCGCAGCAAGGGCCGGCTGTCGGATTTCCCACTCGACTTGGGTCCGCGGCCGGAGAATCGGGTCGCGCAGCGCGCGGTCTCGGAGTGGGTGCTCGATGCCCGTCAAGCCGCGGCGTTCAACACGGTGTGCCACCGCGCCGGTCAGAACTTCTTCGCCGGCGTCCTTGCGTGCCTGGCCCAGGCCAGTACCGAACTGACCGGCAACACGGTGTTCCGGACCGTGACCCCGGTGCACACACGCAATGATCCGCACTGGGCGACGTCGCTCGGCTGGTTCGTGGGCCTGTCCCCCATCGAGTTCGACATCGCCGGCGCCGAGGACTTCGCGGAGTCCGCCGCGCGTGCTGCTGCCGCGGTGTCGCTGACGAAGTCGGCGGCGAAGGTGCCCTTCGCCCGCGTGGAGGAGATCCTCGCGACGCCGATCCGGCCCCGATTCGTCGTGTCGTACATGGATGTCCGCTTCGTCCCGATGGCGCAGCAGTGGCCCGAGGTGCAGGCCCGGGCTCTGCGCAGCCGCCACTACACACACGACGTGTACGTCTGGGTGAATCGAACGCCCCACGGCGTCAACGTGTCCGCCCGGTTTCCGGGAACGCCGGCCGCCACGGAAGCGGTCATGCTCTTCCTGGCGCGGGCCCGGCGGGCCCTGCTGGAGGTGGTTCCGACCGAGGAACCGGCTCGCACCGTCGCACCGGCGGTCGCCGCGGGTATCCACACCACTACTGGTCAGTAGGGTTGCGGCGACGACCACAGCCCTTAATGTGTAAGCGCTATCCGGTTACATCGTCTATCGGATTGGTGCCTACACTCCGATGAGATGCCAACAGATACCTGCCGGTGATGCTCACGGGTGAACCGCGGGGACAGACCATGCGAAACACAGGAGGCTCAGTGCCCAGTCATGCCAGCGCGCACATCACGAAGGTGCTCGTCGCCAACCGCGGCGAGATCGCTGTGCGGGTCATCCGAGCCGCGAAGGACGCCGGATACGGCAGCGTCGCTGTCTACGCGGAGCCCGATGCGGATGCACAGTTCGTGAAGCTCGCCGACGAGGCGTTCGCCCTCGGTGGCCAGACCTCGGCCGAGTCCTACCTGGTGTTCGACAAGATCCTCGACGCGGCCAAGAAGTCCGGCGCCGACGCGATCCACCCCGGCTACGGCTTCCTGTCCGAGAACGCCGACTTCGCGCAGGCCGTCATCGACGCGGGCCTGATCTGGATCGGCCCCTCGCCGCAGTCCATCCGTGACCTCGGCGACAAGGTCACCGCCCGCCACATCGCCGAGCGCGCCAAGGCTCCGATGGCCGCCGGCACCAAGGACCCGGTCAAGAACGCCGACGAGGTCGTCGAGTTCGCCAAGCAGTACGGCGTCCCGGTCGCGATCAAGGCCGCCTTCGGTGGCGGTGGCCGCGGCATGAAGGTCGCCCAGACCATCGAAGAGATCCCGGAGCTGTTCGAGTCCGCTACCCGTGAGGCCATCGCCGCCTTCGGTCGCGGCGAGTGCTTCGTCGAGCAGTACCTGGACAAGGCCCGCCACGTCGAGGCCCAGGTCATCGCCGACCAGCACGGCAACGTCGTCGTCGCCGGCACCCGCGACTGCTCGCTGCAGCGCCGCTTCCAGAAGCTCGTCGAGGAGGCCCCCGCGCCGTTCCTGACGGACGACCAGCGCGCGCGCATCCACGCATCCGCGAAGGCCATCTGCAAGGAGGCCGGCTACTACGGCGCCGGCACGGTCGAGTACCTGGTGCAGGGCGACACCGTCTCCTTCCTCGAGGTCAACACCCGCCTGCAGGTGGAGCACCCCGTCACCGAGGAGACCGCGGGCATCGACCTGGTGCGTCAGCAGTTCCGCATCGCCAACGGTGAAGAGCTGGAGATCAAGGAGGATCCGACTCCGCGCGGCCACTCCTTCGAGTTCCGCATCAACGGCGAGGACGCCGGCCGCGGCTTCATGCCCGCTCCCGGCCCCATCTCGGTCTACAAGGAGCCGTCGGGCCCCGGCGTGCGCGTCGACTCGGGTGTCGTCCAGGGCGACGTCATCGGCGGCCAGTTCGACTCGATGCTCGCCAAGCTGATCGTCACCGGCGAGAACCGCGAGCAGGCACTGCAGCGCGCCGCTCGTGCGCTCGCCGAGTTCGAGGTCGACGGTCTCGCGACCGTCATCCCGTTCCACCGCCACATCGTCGAGAACCCGGCCTTCGTCGGTGACGGCGAGAGCTTCGAGGTCTACACCAAGTGGATCGAGACCGAGTGGGACAACACCATCGAGCCGTTCACCGGTTCCGGTGCTGCTGCCGACGAGGAGGAGAACCTCCCCCGGCAGTCGGTCGTCGTCGAGGTCGGCGGCCGCCGCGTCGAGGTCTCGCTGCCCGGTCAGTTCTCGATCGGCACCGGTGGCGCTCCCGCGGGTGCCATCCGCAAGAAGCCGAAGGCGCGCAAGCGTGGCGGTGCCGGCGCGGGTGCAGCGTCCGGTGACGCCGTGACCGCCCCGATGCAGGGCACCGTCGTCAAGGTCGCCGTCGAGGAGGGCCAGGAGGTCGCCGAGGGCGATCTGATCGTGGTGCTCGAGGCCATGAAGATGGAGAACCCGGTCACCGCCCACAAGGCCGGTGTCGTGACGGGTCTGTCGGTCGAGGCCGGCGCCGCCATCACCCAGGGAACGGTCCTCGCCGAGCTGAAGTGATGCTTCGATAGGAACACACTGCTCCACCCTGTGCGCGCCTTGCGGATCTCGGATCCGCAAGGCGCGCACAGTAGTATCCAGGCATGGCCGACGTCCCCGATATCCGAATCGGCACCGCCGAACGCGAGCAGGCGCTCGACGCGCTCACCCGGCACTTCAGCGACGGGAGGCTCACGGTCACCGAGTTCGACGAGCGCAGCGGCCGGATCGCGGCTGCCACCACGCGCGGCCAGCTCGACACCCTGTTCGCGGACCTGCCTGCCCTCACGGCATCCGCGCCCGCGACCGCGCCCGAGCCGTCCGGCGACTCCGACGACACCCCGGGATGGCGCAACAGCGTCATGGCGGTGATCCCGTTCGTGGCCCTCGCGCTGTTCTTCCTCGTGCCGATGGACAACAGCTGGTTGTTCTTCCTGCTGATCCCCGCGACGGCCGCGATTCTGTTCGGCGGCAAGAAGGGACGCGGCGGCTGCTGATGGAACCGATCGAGATCAATGCCGGATCCTGGTACCTGCGCGCGCTGCGGGCCGACGAACGGGTCGACGACCGTCCGGCGCTGCGCGACGGCGGCATCGCCGATCCCGGCTACGTCGCCGAGCGGTCCCGCCAGTGGGCCGCCGACGAGCACTATTCCTGGGCCGTGTGTGCGCCGACGACGGGCGAACTGCTCGCCGAGGTGGGTGTGGCCCCCTCTGGGGACGCCGGCGTCCTGAGCGGCTGGGCACGGCCCGGCCACGACGACGTGCTCGCCACCGCGACCGACGCGGTCCGACGATTCGCCGAGGGCGCCCTCGGGCTGACCCTCACCGAGCGCTGAGGGGCCCCGTGTTCGACAAGCTCGACCGGCGTCACGTGCCGCTCGCGATCGCGACGGTCGTGGTTCTCGTGATGCTGTTCTCCCCCGGTTCCACGGTTCCGAGCGGACCGGAGAACAGCGACAAGGTCACTCACGCCCTGATGTTCACGGCGCTGGCGCTCACATCGCGGTACGCCCGCATCGGCGTCGCGTGGACCGCGGCGTGGCTGCTGGCGTTCGCGGCCGTGTCGGAGGTGCTGCAGGGGCTGCTGCCGATCCAGCGCAGCGGATCAGTGTGGGACGCGGCCGCGGACGCCGTGGGCATCGCGCTCGGTCTGGTACTGGCCCGGGTGTTCGCCCGGCCGTTGCGGATACCCGTCTGACAGTCAGCCCTCGACGAGGTGCTTGCGGATCGTCTCCTGTCCGTCCTTGTCGATACCGAGACCGTCGGCGAAGTAGCCCTCGATCGTGCCGAAGGATTCCCGCATCTGCTTCAGCGCCGCGTCGAGGTACTCGGACCGCACGCCGAGCACCTGCTTCAGGAGTTCTGGATCCCCGCCCGCGACGGTGAACTTGTCGAACACCGACGCGAACGCGGGCAGCAGCTGCGTGTTGGTGAGCAGGTAGTCGTGGTAGACGTCGTCCTCGTCGACGCCCAGCAGAAGCAGCAGCGACGCGGTGGCCCAGCCGGTGCGGTCCTTGCCGGTCGTGCAGTGCACGAGGGCCGGGAGGGCGTCCGGGGCGGCGAGGTCGGTGAACATGCCCCGGTACGACGCGATCGCGCTCGGCAGCGTGACGAAGTCGCGGTAGCTGCCGAGGAAGTAGTCGACGGCCTTGTTCTCGCCGAGCATCGTCACCGCGATCGACGGATCGGCCAGCACGGCCTGCATCTGCGCGGGCACGGAGCGGTAGGCCTTGTCGGCCAGGACGTCGAGTGCCACCTCGCGCGCCGACGCGGGCAGTCGGTCTGGTGCGGCTTCACGCTCGGAGTGCGTGCGCAGGTCGAACACGGTGACCAGGCCCAGGTCCGCGAGACGCGGTGCGTCGTCAACGGTGATCTTGCTCAGGTCGGTCGACCGGTAGAAGCGCCCGAAGCGAACCGAGCCGCCGTCACTCGTCCGGTAGCCGCCGATGTCGCGCAGGTTCGGGACGGACAGGATGGGGATGCTCGCGCCGGGCTTCGCGCCGGGGATTGACGTCATACGCCCACGGTAAACGACACCGCCGGCCGGGGCTCTCTCGAGCCTCGGCCGGCGGATTCGTGTCGTGTGTGGTGGCCGTCAGCTCAGCTTCTTCGAGCGCAGTTCGTGGCCCTTCGAGGTCTTGCAGCGACCGGTCTCGAGGTCCCACTGCCAGCCGTGCAGGTTGCACGTCAGGTTGGAACCCTCGACGACGCCGAACTTGCTCAGGTCCGCCTTCAGGTGCGGGCAGCGACGCTGGATCTCGTAGCCGCCCACCTCGATCGACGCGGTGTCGTCGTGCGCCTCGGCGAACCAGCCGTCGGCGTACGCGATGCGCTCGTCGGTCAGGCACTTGAAGAACGTGTAGAGGAACTCGTTGTAGCCGCCGACGCGCCACGCCTCGAAGCGGGTGGACAGGAAGATCGTGTTGACCCAGTCGGGCTCGTCGTCGCGCAGCACCGTGCGCACCAACTCGGGCGCGATGCGGAAGCCGTAGCGGTACTTGCCGTCACCTGCCTGCGGCGCGCGGACCGTGCGGTTCGGGAAGTCGAGGACGACGGTCTCGTCCCCGATCTCGAGGCCGACGGGGTAGCCGATGCCGTCGCAGATCAGATCGGACTGCGCCATGATCGGCTCGAACTTGGCCTTGAGCGGACCCAGCAGCGGCTCACCCTCGGCGGGCGCCCACGCGGCCTTCTCCGCGGCGATGACCGGTGCCATGCGCTGGGCCATGTCCTCGATGTAGGTGGCCTTGTCGGTGAAGATCTTGTCGACGTCGGCGTCCGGGATCGGGTGCGCCAGCGTCGCCTTCTCGCCGTGGATGTCCACGGTGGATCCGGGGATCATCAGCAGGCCGCCGTCGTTGCCGTGGATGCGCATCTGTTCGAGGAACACGATCTGGTCGGGGAAGATGTTGCCCTCGTCGCCGTGGTCGTCGTTGAGCGAACGCAGCGCGTCGTCCAGGAACACCGGCGGACCGGCGGACGGCACGACCCACGTGGCGCCGACCTGCTCGATGTAACTGCGGCAACGGTCCATGCCACGCTGACGCTTCTGCTTGCCGAAGTTGCGCTTGGTGCCGGCCGGGATGTCGTAGACCATCGGGTACCAGATGGCGCCCGAGTACTGCAGCAGGTGGATGTCGATCTTGCCGAATGCCTCGAGCATCGGATCCATGTCGACCGGGCGCGCGTCGTTCATGTTGAAGCACACGGTCTCGCCGTCGGAGACGACCAGGCCGGAGTCACCGATCGGGCCGTCTGCCGGGGCGCGCAGCGCGATGATCATGACGTCGAGCTCGCCCGCCTGGAGCGGAGCCTGCGGAGCGACCTGGATGCCGGCTGCGCTCACGCGGTGCTTGACGGAGTCCTGCGTCTCGAAGAACTTCGTGAACCCCAGCTTGCGGAGTTCACGCTCGAGGTCCGGCACCGGGTAGTCCGGGAGCAGCACCGTCGCGTCCTTGTTGACGTGCTTGGTGAGCGTCTCCGGATCGAAGTGATCCTTGTGCAGGTGCGAGACGTACAGGTAGTCGACGTCGCCGAGGGCGTCCCAGTCCAGGCCGGTGTTGTCGGGGAACGGGAACCACGACGCGAAGTACGCGGGGTTCACCCACGGGTCGCAGAGAATCGACCCCGCTTCGGTCTGGATGTGGAATCCGGCGTGTCCGACGCTGGTGATCTGCACTCGTCTGCCTCCTCGATAGACCTCGACAATCGTAACGAGACCACGCACCGGACCCGCCCGGCGCACCGTCGATGTGGGACGAAACACCTGGATGGGGGTCTCAGGACCCTACGGAGTCAGCGGACGAGGACCCGGTCGAGCGCGTCGAGGGCGGCGTCGAGTTCGGCGATCGTCACGGTCAGCGGCGGCCGGAACCGGATGCCGCGCTCGCCGGTCGCGAGGAACAGCACGTGTTCGCGCTCGCGCAACTCGGTCACCACCCGATCCCGGTACTCGGGCGACGGCAGCGTGATCGCGCACATCAGGCCGCGCCCCCGCGGCTCGGTCACGGCGTCGTACCGGGCGGCCAACTCCTCGAGTCGCCGCAGCAGGTGCGCGCCGCACAGTCGGGCGCGGTCGATCAGCCGGTCCTCCTCGATCACCTCGAGGATGCGCCGGGCGCGGACCATGTCGGTGAGGTTGCCGCCCCACGTCGAGTTGATCCGCGAACTGACCTCGAAGACGTTGTCGTGGACCTCGTCGACGCGGCCGCCGGCCATGATCCCGCACACCTGGGTCTTCTTCCCGAACGCGACCACGTCCGGGGTGACACCCATCTGCTGGAACGCCCACGCGGTGCCGGTGAGCCCGCAGCCCGTCTGGACCTCGTCGAAGATCAGCAGCGCGTCGCGTTCGAGGCACAACTCGTGCATGCGGTGGAAGAATTCGGGCCGGAAGTGGTGGTCGCCGCCCTCCCCCTGGATCGGCTCGGCGATGAAGCACGCGATGTCGTGCGGGTGTTCTTCGAAGGCGCGACGCGCCTGCGCGAGCGCAACTTCCTCGGCCTGTTCCGGGTCTCGTCCGTCCGCGAGGTACGGCGCGTCGATGCGCGGCCATCCGAACTTGGGGAACCGCGCGATCTTGGTGGGGTCGGTGTTGGTGAGCGAGAGCGTGTAGCCGCTGCGACCGTGGAACGCCTCCGTCAGATGCAACACCTGTTTTCCGAGCGAGGGGTCGAGCCCGCGAGTTTCGTTGAGTCGGCTCTTCCAGTCGAACGCGACCTTGAGCGCGTTCTCGACGGCGAGGGTGCCGCCGTCGACGAAGAACAGGTGCGGCAGCGCCGGGTCGCCGAGCACGCGCGCGAACGTGTCGACGAACCGCGCCATCGGGACGGTGTAGACGTCGGAGTTGCTGGGCTTGTTGATCGCTGCCGTCACGAGTTCGTGGCGGAACTGTTCGTCGTCGGCGAGCGCGTGGTGGTTCATGCCGAGCGCCGACGACGCGAAGAACCCGAACATGTCCAGATACGTCGTGCCGTCGCGGAGGTCGACGACGTGCGCGCCGCGGGACGTCTCGAGATCCAGGACGAGGTCGAACCCGTCCGCGAGCATGTGCGCGCGCAGGACGTCGTGAACGCGCGCGGCCGGCAGGTCCGAGTCACCGGCCGCGGGGCGGACCGCGGTGCTCATACGGAAAGGCTACGTCAGCGTTCCGGGTCACGGAGGGCTGTCGGGACTCGTACGATCGAGGTGCGATGGCCGAAATCCACGAACTACGGTCGAGATTCGCTGCGGCGCTGTCTCGCACGTACGGCCGCGAGGTGCCGGCCTACACGACCCTGGTGGAGGTCACCGGACAGGTCAATGCGGACTTCCTGGCCGCTCATCCGGATTCGGCCGAGCGCCTCGGCAGCATCGCGCGGGTGACGGCGGAGCGCCACGGCGCGATCCGGGTCGGCACCGCGGCCGAGATGCACGACGTCGCAGTCCTGTTCGCCGGATTCGGCATGTATCCGGTGGGGTTCTACGACCTGAGGGAGGCCACTCCCCCGGTTCCGGTGGTGTCGACCGCGTTCCGCCCGATCGACCCCGAGGAACTGGCCCGGAACCCGTTCCGGGTGTTCACGTCGATGCTCACCACCGCGGACCGACGGTTCTTCGACGCCGATCTGCAGCGGCGGCTCGACGGCTTCCTGGACAGGCGGCGACTGTTCCCGGACGTGCTGCTCTCGCTCGCCCGCCGCGCGGCCGACGACGGCGGACTGGACGAGTCGCAGGCGCAGCGGTTCGTCAAGCTGGCCACCGGGGTGTTCGAGTTGTCGGGCGAGCCGGTCGACCGCGGCTGGTACCGGGAACTCGAGCAGGTCTCCGCGGTGGCCGCCGACATCGGGGGCGTGACCAGTACCCACATCAACCACCTCACGCCGCGGGTCCTCGACATCGACGACCTCTATGCGCGGATGTCGGCGCGCGGCATCGCGATGATCGACCGGATCCAGGGCCCGCCGCGGTGGGACGGACCGGCGGTGCTGCTCCGGCAGACGTCGTTCCGCGCGCTGGCCGAGCCGCGCCGCTTCCTCGACTCCGACGGCTCGATCACCGACGGCGAGCTGCGGGTGCGGTTCGGCGAGGTCGAGGCGCGCGGGATCGCGCTCACCCCGGCGGGACGGACGCTGTACGACGAACTGCTGGGTGCGGATCCGTTCAACGAGAACCGTTTGTGGGACAAGCGGTTCCCACGGTCCGAGGACGACCTCGAGCAGCGCGGCATGGCCTACTTCACGTACCACGACGGGGTTCGCGCACCGATCGTCTACGAGGACTTCCTGCCGAAGTCCGCGGCGGGGATCTTCCGATCCAACCTCGACACGGACACCCGCGCGACGGCCGGGGAGTCCGGCGTCGGCTACGACCGCGATGCGCTGGCGGCGGCGATCGACCGCGAGGTGCACGACCCGTACGAGCTGTATCGGCGACAACAGCAACGCTCAGGAGGGACCGGATCATGACGCTTCCCGGCACCGGCACGTTGGCGGACCGCGCGATCGTCGCGCTCGGGCGTTGCGGCGCCACACTTCCCGAGATCGCCGGCGATGCCGGTCCCGCGCCGCTCACGGCACACACCCCGATCGACGGCTCGGTGCTCGCGTTCGTGCATCCCAGCACCTCCGCCGTCGTCGACGCGGCGGTCGGTCGTGCCCACGACGCGTTCGCGACGTGGCGGACGGTGCCCGCACCCCGGCGCGGCGCCGTGGTCCGCCGGCTCGGGGAGCTGCTCACCGAGCACAAGAGTGATCTGGCCGAGCTGGTGACGCTCGAGGCGGGCAAGATCCGCTCGGAGGCGCTCGGCGAGGTGCAGGAGATGATCGACGTCTGCGAGTTCGCGGTCGGCCTGTCGCGGCAGCTGTACGGCCGCACAATGGCGTCGGAGCGCCCCGGACATCGGCTGTCGGAATCGTGGCACCCGCTCGGTGTGGTGGCGGTGATCTCGGCGTTCAACTTCCCGGTCGCGGTGTGGTCGTGGAACACCGCGCTCGCGCTGGTGTGCGGCGATCCGGTCGTCTGGAAACCGTCGGAGCGCACACCGCTCACCGCGATGGCGTGCGATGCGCTGCTGCGCCGGGCCGCGTCCGAGACCGGCGCCCCCGACGGCCTGCACCATGTGATGCTCGGGACGGTGGTGGTCGGCGAGCAACTCGTCGACGACCCGCGCGTGGCGCTCGTCAGCGCCACCGGATCGGTGCGGATGGGCCGAGCCGTGGCGCCGCAGGTGGCGGCCCGCTTCGGACGGTGCCTCCTCGAACTCGGCGGCAACAACGCGGCGGTGGTGACGCCGTCCGCCGACCTGGATCTGACGGTGCGCGCCGTCGTGTTCGCGGCCGCCGGTACCGCCGGCCAGCGGTGCACGACGCTGCGACGGTTGATCGTGCACCGGTCGATCGTGAACGAGGTGACGAACCGGATCGCCGACGCGTACCGGCAGTTGACGGTAGGTAATCCGTTCGACGACGGGGTGCTGGTGGGTCCGCTGATCTCGGGTGCCGCGTTCCACTCGATGCACGCGGCGCTGGACACCGCGCGTGCCGACGGCGGTGTCGTGGTGACCGGTGGCGAGCGGGTCGGCGGCGGTGGCTCGTTCTACGTCACGCCCGCGTTGGTCCGCATGCCGTCGCAGACCGCGATCGTGCGCGCCGAGACGTTCGCCCCGATCCTGTACGTCCTGCCCTACGACACGTTCGACGAGGCGATCGAGCTGCACAACGGTGTCCCGCAGGGGTTGTCGTCCGCTGTCTTCACCACCGACCAGCGTGAGGCCGAACGCTTCCTGACCGCGGACGGCTCCGACTGCGGCATCGCGAATGTCAACATCGGCACGTCGGGCGCCGAGATCGGCGGCGCGTTCGGCGGCGAGAAGGAGACCGGTGGCGGACGCGAGTCCGGTTCGGACGCCTGGAAGGCGTACATGCGCCGCGCCACCAACACCGTCAACTACTCCGATGAACTCCCCCTCGCCCAGGGGGTGAAATTCGGGCCGGATCCCTCCTGAACTACGCCCGCACCCTGTTGACTGTATGAGGCGCGTCACACACACTACGGTGACGATCGGACAGGTGCCCGGTCGGGCGAATTCCGCAGAGGGGCCGACGGGGTCGTGGCGGTCGGCTTCCGGGACGACTGACGCAGGGGGACGCTGTGACCACCAGCAGGCTCGCATCGCGGCCGAGATTCTTCGCACGCACGCGTTCCCGCCGAGCGCTCGCGGTCGCCGCTGCCGCCGCCATCATGGTGCCCGTGGGCAGTGTTGCCGCCGCGCGGGCGGACTGCGGTGCGGGTTCGATGCCGGAAACCGGCCTGCAGGGTGACGTCCCCGCCGCCGAACGCGACAGTGGTCGCAGCAGCAGCGGCTACAGCTGCAACATCTCCCGACTGGGCGCGTACGAGGGCCGCGGGGCCGGCATCGTCTCGGCGAGCTTCGACCACTGCGTCTACATGGGCAGCTTCTTCCCCGGAAACATGCTCGACCAGGCCCAGGGCGTCCAGGTTCTCGACGTGACCGACCACGAGGGCCCGCGCACCGGCATGATCGCCGGCGGCGACCTGTCCATGCCGGGCATGGCGACCATGGCGGAACTCGACGCGCTGGCGGCGAGCCGGGGCCCGGACGCCGAGATCCTGTTCCTGCAACTGATGGAGCGTCACCACCGGGGCGGGATCGCGATGGCGCAGGCCGCGGACCGACAACTCGCCGACGGACCGGTGAAACAGGCGGCCCGCGAGATGCTCCAGTCCCAGACCCAGGAGTCCGGTCTGATGACGGTCATGCTCGCGCAGCGCAACGCGGCGCCACTCCCCTAGTGCCGTCGAAACCTCCCCGCGCCGACCGCGGGATTCATTCCGACTCGGTGCGCCGCAGCCGCGCGTCATAGTCGGCCCGCGCGGTGGGGTCGACGTGGGTGAGCGCCCGCTCCCCGCCGATGACGCGTCGGATCAGCCGCACCAGCCGTTCGGGCGCCACCGCCACCCCGACGTCGAGGGCCGCGAGGTACCCGGGGACCGGGGTCTCGGCGCGTCGCGTGCGGACGGTGCGCAGGACGGCGTCGGCGATGTCCTCGGGGTCCACGGTGGGCAGGCCCTTGCCGAGCGGGATCCCGGACGTCAGTGTGGTGCGGACCGCGCTGGGCAGCACGGCGCTGACGCTGACTCCGTGCTCGGCGAACTCGAGGCGCGCCGCCGACGAGAGTCCCACGGCCGCATACTTACTCGCGTTGTACACGGCGAGCCCGGGGATGGCGATCTTCCCGGCGAGCGACGCGACGTTCACGACGTGGCCGCGGCCGCGTTCGATCATGCCGGGTACCACGGCCCGCATGCCGTGGATCGGTCCCCATACGTTGACGTCGATCGTCATCTCACCGGTCGCGTCCGGCTCGTCGAGGAACGCCCCGGCCGGCATGACGCCAGCGTTGTTGACGAGAATGTCGATCGGCCCCACCTCGGCCACGCACGTGTCCCACGACGCCCGGGACCGGACGTCCAGCACGTGGGCGGTACCGAGACCTGCGGCGGCGTCCTCGACCGCACTCCGGTCGATGTCGGCCAGAGCAACGGTCGCGCCGTGGGCCGCGAACGCCCGCGCGGTGGCCCTGCCGATGCCGCGTCCGGCGCCGGTCACGAGCACCCGCGCGCCGCCGAGAGCAATCGCGGGATACCGGGTCATGACGAAACCTCCGTCGAGGTCAGGTAGGCCGATTCGTCGAAGTGCCGCAGCCTCTCCCGCATCCGCCCGGTCGACCACGGCCAATTGAAGCTGTTGCGGCCGTTGACATCGAGGAAGTAGCTCTGGCAGCCGCCGGCGTTGTAGACGGTGGTGGCGAGTGCCTGCTGCACCTCGGCGTTGAACGCGGCCTGCACCTCGGGACGGGTCTCCATCCGGGTCCAGCCTGCGGCGCGGGCGGTGGCGATCGCGGCGGCCAGGTAGTCGAGTTGCGCCTCGAGGATCATGAACGCCGACGTGTGGCCGGTGCCGAGCGCGGGACCGAGCAGCACGAACGCGTTGGGGAACCCGGCGACGGTGGTGCCGAGGTACGCCTGCGGGCTGCCCTTCCAGTGGTCGCCCAGGCTGCGGCCCTGACCGTCGAACACCCTTCCCGCGATGGGCATGTCGAGGATGTGGAAGCCGGTGCCGAAGATGATGGCGTCCACCTCGCGCTCCTGGCCGTCGGCGCCGACCACCACGTTGCCACGCACCTGCTGTACCGCGTTCGCGTGCACCTCGACGTTCGGGCGATTCAACGCGGGATAGTACGTGTTCGACATCAACAGGCGCTTGCAGCCGAGCGTGTAGTCCGGGGTGAGCGACTTCCGCAGGTGCGGGTCGCGAACCTGCGCCCGCAGCTGCACCCGACCGATCTGCTGGACCACCCGCAGGATCCACGGGTTGCGGAAGCCGATCCCGAGCGCCTCCATGATTCCGTACTGGATGCGCCGCAACGCCTTCAGCGCGCCCGGCACCCGCCCCATGGCCGCTCGCACCGCGCCCGGGATCGTGGTGTCCGGCTTCGGCAGCACCCACTGCGCGGTGCGCTGGTACAGGTGCAACTCCGCCACGGTCGGCGCGATCTCCGGCACGAACTGCACCGCCGACGCGCCGGTCCCCACGACGGCCACCCGCTTGCCCGCCAGCTCGTAGTCGTGGTTCCACCGCGACGAGTGGAAGACCTCGCCACCAAAACCGTCGAGCCCCGGGATGCCGGGGATCAGCGGCTGGTTCCACGGTCCGGCGGCCGCGATCACCGCGTTCGCGGTGAGCACACCGTTCGACGTCTCCAGCAGCCAGCGGCGCGACGGCTCGTCCCACTGCGCGCGCAGCAGTTCGGTGCCGAACTCGACGCGCTCGTGGACGCGGTGCCCGGCCGCGGTCCGCTCGATGTACTCGCGGATCTCGTCCTGCCCCGCGAACAGTCGACTCCAGTCGGTGTTGGGCGCGAACGAGTACGAGTACAGCGCCGACGGTACATCGCACGCACACCCGGGATAGGTGTTGTCGCGCCACGTCCCACCGAGCGAATCGCTCTTCTCCAGGACGACGACGTCGTCGACCCCCATCTGCTGCAGCCGGATCACGGCGCCGATTCCCGAGATTCCGGCGCCGACGACGATCACCTCGTGGTGGCGGGTCATCCGCGAACTCCTGTCGTGAGGGCGTGCTCCACCGCGGTCCGGGTGCTGCGCAGCGCGTGTTCCAGCGTCGCGAGCCGACGCCGGTCGTCCATGAAGTTGGCGCCCATCACGGCGAGATCCTCGGCGGTCGCGTCGATCCGGATCACCCGGGTGCCGGACGCCTCCAGCGCCGCGCATTCGGCGTCGAGTCCGGCGCTCATCCAGTTCCGCAACACCGTCCGCTCGAGGATCGCCGGTCCCCGAGCGCGGATGCGTCCGCCGGACGCCATGGGAGCCAACACGATCACCTCGTCCAGTCCGCGCCCGGCCAGCAGGTCGGCGGACGCCGTGGACGCCGCACCGCCGTCGACGAACCGTCGGCCGCCGATCCGGACGGGCGGCATCCAGCCCGGGATCGCCCACGACGCCCGGAGCGCCTCCGACAGCGTCGCGTTCGGTGCCCCCTGCGCACCGAACGCCACCCGCTCGCCGGTGCCGTAGTCCATCGCGACCAGCCGGGTGTCGGGATGCGAGACCCAGCCACCGGCACCGAGACCGGTCGCGAGCCGGTCAAGCCAGCCCGCGTCGCCACCGCCCTCCGGGAGCATCCCGCTCAGCCCGGTCACGGTCGGCAGGCCGCGACGCAGCAGCCCGGGCGAGCCCAGGCGCGGTCGCGGTAGCGGCGGGAAACGTCCCGGCGCGCCGGCGAGATGTCCGGCGAGCACGGGATGCGTCGACTCGCCCAACTGCACAGCCAGGATCTCGTCGACACCGATTCCGCTGCCCAGCATCGTCACCAGCTCGGCCCCGGCCGACGTGCCCATCAGGACGTCGGCGTCGCGCGGATCCCAGCCGAGCGCGTCCCGCACGGCGACCAGCGCCGCGACCGCCCACGCCGCCCCCAACGTTCCCCCGCATCCGATCACCAAGCCGCGACTGAGATGTGTGTCACTCGACGTCATATCTAGAAACTAACAGCATCCAGATACTCTGGGTAGCCCAAATGCGCGAGGAGATTGGCGATGCCCCGTCTGACCAGGTCGGAGAGTCAGGCCCGGACCCGGGCCGAGTTGCTGTCGACCGCCCGCGACCTGTTCCTGACCGACGGATACGCGGCGACGTCGCTCGAGAAGGTGGCCGAGACGGCGGGCTATTCGAAGGGTGCGGTGTACTCGAACTTCCGCGGCAAGAAGGAGTTGTGCCTCGAGGTCCTGGACCTGATCCACTCGACCAAGTTCGCGGAGGTCGCCGCACTGCTCGCGGCGGACGGCGAACTCGACACCACACTCGCCCGTTTCCAGGACTGGGCCGAACGAACACTCGGCGATGTCGACTGGACGATGCTCGAGTTCGAGTTCATCGCCGCGTCCCGACACGACCCCGAGGTCCGGGCCGCGCTCGCGTCGACGCTCGGCATGGCGCACGGAATGGTTCTGGCCCTGCTGAATTCGCTGACCGAGACGACCGGCGTCACGCTCCCGATCCCACCCGACGACGCCGCCCGCAGCGTTCTCAGCCTGGGCGTGGGTCTCGGCATCCAGCGCGCCATCGACCCCACCATCTCGGCCCGCATCGTCACCGACAACCTGCGCGCGCTGCTCCACCGGAGCTCGCCCCTCCCCGACTCCGAGGCGAGCGACCGGCCGGGTCAGTAGAGCGTGGCGATGAAATCGAACACGGCGGGCTGGACCGCCGGGTTGTTGTTGGTGATTCCGGTCGCTGCTCCGATCGCGCCACCGATCGCGGCACCCGGGATGCAGCCGACGAACAGGAACAGAACGCAGCCGACGACGGCACCGACACCCGCGCCGATCTGCGCGGACATCTGTCCTCCGTTGAACCAGCCCTGTTCGATCTGCCGGACCATGTTGTCGTAGGCGTCCTGGCGGGCGTCCACGTTGTGCAGCGCAGCGACGCCCTGGGCCGGGACCGCCGGCGTGAGGGTGAGCCTGCTGCCGTCGACCGACGGGACCAGCGAGATGTCGGTACCGGCCACCGGGTAGGTCAGCGGGATGGTGCCGACGGTGGCGCCCGCGGGATCGACGACGTCGACGACATTGCCTGCGACCCGGAAGGTGCCGGCATCGAGCACAGTGTCGAGCGATGTTCCGTTCGAACCGATCTGGGTCTGATAGTGAATGACCCCAGGACTCGGCGGAGGTCCGGGCTCGGCGTAGGCGGTGCCGGTGGCGACACCCAGAGCCGCGATGGCCAGCACGGACACGGCGGCTGTTCTGTGGAGTTTCACGGGGAGCTCCCCTCCTTGCAGGAAGACGGCCCCGACCTGGTCAAAGACCGTCCGGAACATCCACTAGACTAGTGAGTGGAGGCCGGTCTGTACGGCCTTACCGGGATTCTCGACCGAATCTCGAGCGACTTCGACGACGCGGCCCGTCGCCCGTTCGGCAGCGCTCCCCACTGTCCGATTCGACCGCATTTCCCTACCGCCCCAAAGTATTCCGAGACGATATGGTCGAGCCATGACTGGCACGCCCCTGTTCCTCCCTGCCGGAACCGAATTCACGCCCGAGGACCTGGTGTTCTACGCCGACCCAGGCAATCGAACGCTCGATCAGGCGCTGGCCGAGGCGGATCTGCTGGTGAGTTGCCCGCATTCGGGTTACGCGATCCCCGAGGAGCTCGCACCGTTCCTCGCACCCGAGTTCACTCGCAGACTCCAGTTCGATTTCACCGATATGTCCACCGGGCCGATCGTGCGGCGTTGGGCCGAGATCGACCCCCGGATCGTGTATGTCGAAAATCCGCACCCGCGCATGATCCGCGACCCCAACCGGGCCCGCCCGACGGATCTCGAGGCGACGCTGCGCGAGGCATTCGCGCGGGTGCGGCAGGCCGGCCCCGGCAACCGGGCCGACCTCGGCGGCGTCGACGCCGTCCGACCGGTCACGTTCTCGTTCTACCCGCTGCTGCTCGAACCCACCGACGACGCCGGATGGAAGCATCTGGCCGACACCTTCACCGAGGTCGCCGACCGCGGCCTGGGCGTCTACGAGCGCACCCGCGACGAGTTGGTCGACCGCATGGCGGAACTGGCCCTGCGCCGCGGCACCGACTTCACGACCCTCTCGTTCCACGACACGATGAACCACACGACCCGACGCGACGGCGCGGTGAACGTCCTGCGGGCCGAGCCCGACCTGCTACCGGATGTCGTGGCCCTGTCGAATCGCGGGGACCACGAGGGCCATCCGCGGGGCGACAATCCGGTCACGATGGACCCCGCCCGGGTCCGCGCACTCGCGCAGGCACATCGCAAGGGATTCGTGGACTTCACCGCCGAGGCGGAAGCCGTGCAGCTCAACCAGCCGTACCTGGGCAGCCAGGAGATCATCACGGCCGGCGCCCGTTTTGCCGCGCTGCGGCACCGCACCGAGGCCGCCGGGGTCGTCCTCGGTGCGGTGCAGGCCGAATTCCGGCGCGAGTTCCTGCTCGGCGAACGGGCGACGGCCGAACTGATGGAACCGGGCGTCGACTGGCCGACCGCCGATCAGGACCGGATCGACCACCTCGCCCGCGCGTGCAAGGCGAGCTGGGACGAGTACCGGAGCCGGTTCCCGCTCAGACCGTCTCGGTGAGCAGGCGATCGCGGAGCGCGTTCTTCTGCACCTTGCCCGTGGCCGTCGTCGGCAGCGCCTCGATGAACCGGACCCGGGTCGGCACCTTGAAACGCGCCAGCCGTTGCCGAGCGAAGGCGATGACGTCGTCCTCGGCGAGTGCGGCACCCTCGGTCGGCACGACGAAGGCCACCGGCGTCTCGCCCCACTTCTCGTGGGAGGCCGCGACCACCGCCACGTTGCGCACTCCGGGCATCTCGGCGATCACCACCTCCACCTCACGGGAGTACACGTTCTCACCGCCGCTGATCAGCATGTCCTTCTTCCGGTCGACCAGGGTGATGAAACCCTCGTCGTCCGCTCGTGCCATGTCCCCGGTGTGGAACCATCCACCCCGCAACGCATGGGACGTCTCCTCGGGACGCATCCAGTACCCGGCGAACACGTTGTCGGCTCGGACCAACAGTTCTCCCACCGTTCCGACGGGCACGTCGCGGTCCAGGTCGTCGACCAACCGCGTGTCGATCCCGAAGAGCGGCCGTCCGATCGATCCGGCCTTCTCCCGAACGTGCTCGGAGTCGAGCAGCGCGATCGACGGGGCACACTCGGTCATCCCGAACCCCTCCCGGAACGGGATACCACTGCGCGCCAGGAAGTCCAGCACCGAGACAGGCGCAGGCGCACCGGATGTCAGGGCACAGTCGAGCGAGGACAGGTCGTAGCGTTCCAGATCGGGCACACCCATGACGGCCTGCCACATCGTGGGCACCAACAACAGTTGAGTCGCCCGGTGCGCGACCACCGCGTCGAGGACCGCGACCGGATCGAACGACGGCATGATCACGTTCATGGCGCCCACATAGATGAACGGCAGTGTGTAGAGCCCCAGCCCGCCGATGTGGAACATCGGAAGTGCCGTCACGGTGACGTCGCACGAACGCAGTCCGAACGCGGAGGTGACGGCGGCCGCGTTGGCCCGGAGGTTCTCGTGGGTGATCATGGCGCCCTTGGGTCGCCCGGTGGTTCCGGACGTGTACATGATCACCGCCACGTCGTGGCGATCCGTCAGCGCCGGCAACGGGTCCGGATCGGCGGTCGCCACGAGGTCGTCGTACTCCGCCCCCAGTGCGACCACGTCGCGCACCCGCACGCCCGGTTCGTTCACCGCAGCTGCCGCCTGGGTGAACGCCCCATGCACGAAGAGTAGCTGTGCTCCGAGATCGGCCAGGACATAACCGATCTCGGACGCCGTGAGCCGGACGTTGATCGGTGTGAAGACGGCGCCGAGCTTCGCTACCGCGAAGAGGATCTCGAGGCACTCCACGGACGTGGGTACGACCGCGGCGATGCGGTCTCCGCGCCTGACGCCGAACCGATCGCGTAGCTGGTTCGCCAGCCGGTTCGCGCGGTCGTCGAACTCGCCGTAGGTCCAGGTGCGCTCACCGGACACGAAAGCGACCTTGTCGCCGCTCAATTGGGCCCGCCGGGTGGCCCAGTCACCGATTCCCTGCATTGATCGACTCCTTCGACATTGTGTTCCGGGCCGCGGTCGGCTCTGTCAGCCGACCTTCGAGGTGACGCGATCGATAATTGCTGCGAAGTCCACGCCGGCGGGCAGCGTTCCGTACACGCTGCCACGGTCGCCGTCGATTCTGGTGGCAATGAAGGCATCGGAGACCGCATGATTGCCGTGCCGCACCAGGAGCGACGCCTGCAGAACCAGTGCCATCCGCTCGATCACGCGACGGGCGAGGACCTCCGCGTCCGCCAGATCGGTCAGCTGGGAACGGATCTCGCGGACCGCACGCTGAATGCTCGGCTCGGGACCGGCCAGCGCGACCTCGTCGAAGAACCCTTCGACGGTGCGCGGATTCTTGCCCATCGCCCGCAGCACGTCGAGCGCCGCGACGTTTCCGCTGCCTTCCCAGATCCCGTTGAGCGGGGACTCGCGGAACAGGCGCGGCATCTGAGACTCCTCGATGAAGCCGTTGCCCCCGAAGCACTCCATCGCCTCGGCCGCATGAGCGGGCCACCGCTTGCACACCCAGTACTTCCCGACCGCGAGGGCCAGACGCAGGAAGTCGGACTCCGCCACGTCACCGCGAGTGGCACGGTCGTGGGCGCCGGCGAGGCGCATCATCAGCAGCGACGCCGCCTCCGACTCCACGGCCAGGTCGGCCAGGACGTTCCGCATCAACGGCTGGTCGATGAGGTAGTTGCCGAAGGCCTGCCGATGCGTCGCGTGATGCACGGCCTGGGTGACGCCCCGACGCATGCCCGACGCCGCCCCGATCAGGCAGTCGAGGCGAGTCATGTTGACCATCTTGATGATCGTCGGCACACCACGGCCCTCGTCACCGACACGCCACGCGAAGGCGTTCTCGTACTCGATCTCGGCCGACGGGTTGGACCGATTGCCCAGCTTGTCCTTCAGCCGCATCAGTCGAACGTTGTTGCGGGTGCCGTCGGGAAGGACGCGGGGCACCAGGAAGCACGTCACGCCCGCGTCGGTCTGCGCCAGGACCAGGAACAGGTCGGCCATCGTCGCCGACGTGAACCACTTGTGGCCGACGATCCGGTAGGTGCCGTCGGGCTGCAGGACGGCGCGCGTCGTGTTGGCTCGAATGTCGGAGCCGCCCTGCTTCTCGGTCATGGACATCGTCGCGAGCAGGCCCGCCTTCTCCAACGGAGGCCTCAGGCCGCCCTCGTACGACGAATTGGACAGCAGCGGTTCGTAGATCGCGGCCAGCTCGGGGTTCTCCCGCAGCGCGGGGACGGCGGCGTACGTCGCCGAGATCGGGCAGGTGTGGCCGGCCTCGACATTGCTCCACACGTAGAACTTGGCGGCGCGCGCCACGTGGCTGCCCGGCCGGGCGTCGCTCCACGGTGCGCCGTGCATCCCGTTGGCGACGGCCGTGGACATCAGCTCGTCCCACGCCGGGTGGAACTCGATGTCGTCGGTGCGGTGACCGAACCGGTCGTAGGGCCGCAGGACCGGCGGGTTCTCGTTCGCGAGCCGGCCCAGTTCCTGCACGTGCTCGGTTCCGGCCAGCGCGCCGAGGCGGCTGACGTCGTCGACGGCCCATTCCGCGCCCTCACGGACGAGCCCCTCGAGCAGCGTCGGATCGTCGGCGACGTTGTGGCCGTACAGCGGAACGGACTGGTTGAACACCTCGTGTGTCTGCATGACTGCCTCCTTCGACTGATTCGGACATTACGTTTTCCGAACAGTCGAAGTCAATGAGTAATATTCGGTCAGTTCGTGTGACCGACCTCCGGAATCGACACGAACTCCTCCTGGTACGCGCCCCACGCCGCATGCACACGGTCGGCCGTCCACGAATTCGGTCGAAGTTCCTGCGGTAAAACAGGATCCGTGAGAAGGTGTCGGACAATCGCGGTGGCGACCGTGAATCGGTCGACCGCGCTCTCGGCCAGATCCATCAGCTCGAGCAGCCGCCGGGACTCCCGCTCCCAGACCGGGAGGTCCCACAACGATCCGAGGAGTTCACCGGCGTCGCGCACCGGACTTCCCGTCAGCACCTCCACCGGCTCGGCGGCCAGGTCGAGCGCCCGCGTCAGGTTGGCCGGACGCAGCCAGACGCCCTCGCGCAGTTCGGCCAACCGGAGCCGGGACAGCCGCTCGCGCAGGGCGGCGCGATCGCCGGGATCGCGTCCGGTGCCGGTGACGACGACGATCTCCCACTCCCCGTTCCACGGGCGGGTCCCCTGCTCCACCTCGTGCAGCACCCGCTGACGACGTTCGAGCAGCGGTGCACTCAGATGGAACCCGTCGGGTGTTCGTGTGAGATCGCCACCGGAGACCATCCGGCTCAACGCGACCCGCGCCGCAGATTCCTTGATACCGAACACTCCCGCGGCCCGGACGATCTGTGCCGGCGTCGGCCGCGCCGGGTGATTGCTCACGAGGAGACTGAGAATCACCCCGCGCGCCGTCAGTCGCGGCAGATGGGCCCCCAGGTCGAGCGACGGAGAGCCGATCGCATCGTCCACGTTTGTTCGCTCCTTGTCACGCAGGCAGGGCACCGGGACATGCCCCTGCGGCATTATCCAATCGCACGCGGGTGACATTCAAATTTTTTAGTGTCATAGTTCAGTCATGTCCCTCCGAATGGCTCTGCTCGTCCTGATCGCCGGACAACCTCGCAGTGGGTACGACATCGGCCACGAGTTCGACGGAATGCTCAAGTTCGTCTGGCACGCCAAGCCGACGCAGGTGTACCCCGAGTTGAAACGTCTTGCCGCCGAGGGCCTGATCCGCGAGCAGGACGAAGGGCCGCGTGGCCGCAAACCGTACGAGATCACCGACGCCGGCCGTGCCGCGCTGCGGCACTGGTTGACCGCCACCACGCCGGACCACTCGTTGCGCAACGAGACCGTTCTTCGCTCCTTCGCATTGTGGCTCGTCGAACCCGATGAGGCGACGGCATTCCTCTCCGGCGAACTCGAGTACCACCGAGCCCGACTACGCGGAATGCGAGCACTGAAGGCGGGTCTCGATCTCGCCAGTCCCGCAGACCGGGCCGCTCTGCTCGGCCTGGAAGCAGGACTACGACGCCTCGAGGCGATGATCTCCTGGTCCGAATGGGCAATCGAGACCGTCGCGACCTGGCCGCCCCTCGAGGAGTCGGCTTCCGCATGACGGACAACTCGACAAGCATCGAACTCGAAGACGGTCGCCGGATCGGATACGCCGAATTCGGGGACCCCGCCGGAAAGCCATGCCTCTTCGTCCACGGCTACGCCTCGTCTCGGTGGATGGCGGGCTGGGCCCTGCCTGCCGACGCGCTCGCGCGGAGCGCGGTCCGGATCATCGCCGTGGACCGCCCGCATTACGGTCTCTCGTCACCGCACCCCGACGCAGGATTCCTGCAATGGGCTGCGGACGGGTCCGCGCTCGCCGAGCATCTCGGGCTACGGCGGGTGTCGGTGATCGGTGTGTCGATGGGTGCGGGACCCGCGTTGGCGCTGACGGTGCAACGGCCCGACCTCGTCTCGGGTACGACGATTCTCAGTGGCATGCCCCCGATCGACGCCCACGAACGGTGGACCCCCGCCAGCCGGGGCGATGCCCTCTACTGGTGGCTCGCGCGCCATGCCCCGCGGGTGCTGCAGAAGCTCTGTGAGTTCTCCTCGTCGATGCTGGCACGGGCCGCCGACGGAGAGGCCGACACGCTGATCACGAGAATGGAGCGCGCGCTTCCGGTGCCCGATCGGCAGGCCTTCCGCTCACTCCTCGACGACGATGCCCGTCGGGTAGCGTTCGTCTCCGACACACGCGAGGCCTCACGCCAAGGTGGGTCGTCGACGGCCGGCGACCTCCAGCAGTATCTGCGGCCCTGGGGATTCGAACCGGCCAACGTCCGAAGCGCGGTCAGGTTGTGGCACGGGATCGACGATCCGAAGGTGCCGGTCGAGTCGGCGAGGCGATGGGCCGATCGCCTCCCGCACTGCGAGGCACGGTACGTGCCGGGCGGGCACTTCGCCCCGTTCCTGCACGTTGAAGACATCCTGCGTGAGCTGTGATGCCGGGAGCCCCCGACCTCCTCACCCCAGCAACACGCCCAGGCCCGCACCCGCCGCGACGGTCGTGGCCGCGAGGACCACGGTCGGGATGAAGAACGAGTGGTCGACGAGCTTGGTGCCGAGCTTGGTGGTGCCCGACAGGTCGAAGTTGGCGGCCGCGATCTGGGAGCCGTTGGTGGGCAGCAGGTAGACGCCGGCGAAGGCGCCGGCCCACATTCCGCTGAGGACGCCCGGCGCGATGCCCGCCGCGAGACCGATCGGCACGATCGTTCGGGTCGCGGTCGACTGGCTCGTGGTGAGGACACACACGAGGAACACGCCGAGCGCGAAGATCCACGGTGCCGCGTTCACCCAGTCGCCGACGGTGTTGGTGATGGTGTCGCTGTGTGCGCTGATGAACGTGTCGGTCAGCCACGCGAGTCCGAACAGGGCGATCGCCGAGACCATGCCGGCACGGAACACCGTCGAGGCGGGCACCGTGGACACGTCGGGCCGCGACACCAGCAGGATCACGGTGCCGACGAGGAACATGATCATCTCGATGATCGGCGTCATGCCGAGCGGGGTGCCGTCGGCGGCATCCGGCCGGATGTCCTTGAACAGACCGAACACGACGATCGCGGCGACACCGGCGAGGAAGATCAGCGCAGCGTTGCGGCCCTTCGTGGTCGATTCGAGTTTGAGGGCGCCCGGACCACCGGCCCCCGCGACCTCGAGTTCCCCGGACTCGATCCGGGCCTGCACCTCGGGGTCGTCGCGCAGTTCCTTACCGAGCTTGTTGACGACGAACGCCGAGAGCACGATGCCGATGATCGCGGCCGGCAGCGTGATCTTGATGATGTCGATGAGTTCGAAGTCGTACGGCGAGACGTCGGTGAGCGTCACCATCGCGGCCATCGCGGCCGAGACCGGGCTGCAGGCGAGCGCGACGCCGGTCGACACGACCGACAACGACAGCGGACGCGACGGCCGGACCCCGTTCCGGTACGACAGGTCGTAGATCACCGGGAGCAGCGGGTACAGGATGTTCGACGTCCCGGCGCCCACCGAGAACAGGAACGCGACCAGCGGCGCGATCAGCGTGATCTGTTTCGGCCGCTTCGAGATGAGCCGGGCGGCAATGGTCACCATCCAGTCGATGCCGCCGGCCACCTGCATCATCGACGACGCCAGCACCACCGACAGGACGATCAGCAGCGCGTCCACCGGCGGCGTTCCGACGTCCTCGCCGAACACGAACACCAGCACGGCCACGCCCGCGCCGCCCCACAGGCCGAGCGCGACGCCGCTCGAGCGGGTGCCCATCACGATCGCGCCCAGCACGACCACGAGTTCGAGCACCATCTTCAACGTCTCCATGCCGCCCCGCCCGTTCTTTGTGAAGACCGATCGTTTGTTCAGGAAGCTACTACGCGGTCGGGCCGGGACGCTGGCTGAAAGTGCGTGTCGGTGCCTGCGGGCAAGATGGAGCGCATGGACGCCGTCCTCGACCGCTTCTCCGCGCCCACCCGGGAGTGGTTCGACGGTGCCTTCGATGCGCCGACGGCCGCACAGCTCGGGGCGTGGGACTCCATCGCGAGCGGGTCGCACACGCTCGTCGTGGCACCCACCGGCTCCGGCAAGACCCTGTCGGCGTTCCTGTGGGCGCTCGACCAGCTGTCCACGTCGACCGAGTCCGACCGGGCCACCCGTGTCCTGTACATCTCGCCGCTCAAGGCGCTGGGCGTCGACGTCGAGCGGAACCTGCGCGCCCCGCTGGTCGGGATCACCCAGACCGCGAAGCGGCTCGGGTCGGAGCCCCCGGAGATCCGCGTGGGTGTGCGTTCCGGTGACACCCCCACCGGTGAGCGCCGCAAGCTGATCAAGACCCCGCCGGACATCCTCATCACCACCCCCGAGTCGCTGTTCCTGATGCTCACGTCGTCGGCGCGGGAGACGCTCGCGGCAGTCGACACGGTGATCGTCGACGAGGTACACGCAGTCGCCGGCACCAAACGCGGCGCCCACCTCGCGCTGTCGCTCGAGCGCCTCGACCAGCTCCTGACCAAGCCCGCCCAGCGGATCGGGCTGTCGGCGACCGTGCGTCCGCACGAGGAGGTGGGCCGGTTCCTGGCGGGCGCCGCGCCCATCCGGATCGTGGCGCCGCCCGCAGCGAAGACCTTCGATCTCACCGTGCGGGTCCCGGTCGAGGACATGACCGAACTCGGCGTCGCGGAACCGGATCCGGACTCGATGTCGCCGGCGCCGCAGGCCGGGTCCATCTGGCCGCACGTCGAGGAGCAGATCGTGGACCTGATCCTCGCGCATCGCTCATCGATCGTGTTCGCGAACTCCCGCCGCCTCGCCGAGAAGCTCACCGCACGGCTCAACGAGATCTACGCCGAACGCCTCGGCGGCGCCGTCGAGAAGCAGGGCCGGCCGCCGGCGCAGATCGGCGCGCCCACCGAGGTGAACTACGGCGCCGATCCCCTACTGGCCCGCGCCCACCACGGTTCGGTGAGCAAGGACCAGCGGGCCATCATCGAGGACGATCTCAAGTCGGGACGGTTGCGCTGTGTCGTCGCGACCAGCAGCCTCGAACTCGGCATCGACATGGGCGCGGTCGACCTCGTCGTCCAGGTCGAGGCGCCGCCGTCCGTCGCGAGCGGACTGCAGCGCGTCGGCCGCGCCGGACACCAGGTGGGCGAGATCTCCCGCGGCGTGCTGTTCCCCAAGCACCGCACCGACCTGATCCACTGCGCCGTCACCGTCGAACGGATGACCAGTGGCAAAATCGAGGCGCTCGAGATCCCGGCCAACCCGCTCGACATCCTCGCGCAGCAGACCGTCGCCGCCACCGCGCTCGAACCGATCGACGTGGAGCAGTGGTACGAAATGGTCCGTCGCAGTGGGTCGTTCGCGACGCTACCCCGCTCGGCGTACGAGTCGACGCTGGACCTGCTCGCGGGCCGCTATCCGTCCGACGAGTTCGCCGAGCTTCGGCCCCGGCTCGTCTGGGATCGCGACGCCGGCACCCTCACCGGACGGCCCGGGTCGCAGCGCCTCGCCGTCACCTCCGGCGGCGCCATCCCCGACCGCGGCCTGTTCGCGGTGTACATGGTCGGCGAGAAGGCCTCTCGGGTGGGCGAACTCGACGAGGAGATGGTGTACGAGTCCCGGGTGGGCGATGTGTTCGCACTCGGCGCCACCAGTTGGCGGATCGAGGAGATCACGTTCGACCGCGTGCTCGTCAGTCCCGCGTACGGACTGCCCGGACGGCTGCCGTTCTGGCACGGCGACGGTCTGGGCCGTCCCGCCGAACTCGGGGAGGCGCTCGGGGGGTTCCTGCGCGAGCTGTCCACCAGCACCCCGGACGAGGTGGCCACCCGACTCGCCGCGAGCGGACTCGACGCCAACGCCACCACCAACCTCGCGGCCCTGATCGACGATCAGCAGCAGGCCACCGGACGCGTCCCCACCGACCGCACGCTCGTCGTCGAACGTTTCCGCGACGAACTCGGCGACTGGCGACTGGTGCTGCACTCGCCCTACGGGCTGCGCGTGCACGCGCCGTGGGCGCTCGCGGTGGGCGCCCGACTGCGGGAACGCTTCGGCGTCGACGCCGCCCCCACCGCGTCTGACGACGGCATCATCGTCCGCCTGCCCGACACCGAGGACAACCCGCCCGGCGCCGAACTGTTCGCGTTCGAACGCGACGAGATCGAGGACATCGTCACCGACGAGGTGGGCGGCTCGGCACTGTTCGCGTCGCGGTTCCGCGAATGTGCCGCGCGCGCACTGCTGTTGCCGCGCCGTACCCCCGGCAAGAGAGCGCCGCTGTGGCAGCAGCGGCAGCGTTCCGCGCAACTGCTCGACGTCGCCCGCAAGTATCCGACGTTCCCGATCCTGCTCGAGACCGTGCGCGAATGCCTGCAGGACGTCTACGACCTGCCCGCGCTGCGGGACCTGTTCGGCCGCATCGCCCGTCGGCAGATCCGCATCGTCGAGGTGGAGACCGCGTCGCCGTCGCCGTTCGCGAGCTCGCTGCTGTTCGACTACGTCGGCGCGTTCATGTACGAGGGCGACAGCCCGCTCGCCGAACGCCGCGCTGCCGCGCTGTCCCTGGACTCGACACTGCTCGCCGAACTGCTCGGCCGGGTGGAACTGCGCGAGTTGCTCGACGCCGACGTCATCGCCAAGGCCGAGCACGAACTGCAGCGCCTGGTCCCGGAACGGCGCGCCCGCGACGTCGAGGGCATCGCCGACCTGCTGCGCCTGCTGGGGCCACTGACCACCGAGGAGGCCGCCGCCCGCGCCACCGCCGACCCGCTGCCGTGGCTCGAGGAACTGGTGGAACACCGACGCGCGCTGCACGTCTCGTTCGCGGGCCGCCAGTGGTGGACCGCGATCGAGGACGCCGCACGGCTGCGCGACGGGCTCGGCGTACCGCTGCCGATCGGCACGCCCGCGGCATTCATCGAGCCGGTCGACGACCCGCTGGGTGATCTGCTGAGTCGCTTCGCGCGCACCCACGGCCCGTTCACGCTGGCCGAGGCCGCGGACCGGTTCGGCATCGGATCGGCCGTCGCGCGGGACGTGCTGGTCCGGCTCGCGAACGAGAAGCGCGTGGTCGAGGGCGAGTTCCGTCCCGGTGCCACCGGCAGCGAGTGGTGCGACGCGGAGGTGCTGCGGCGCCTGCGCCGGCGTTCGCTGGCCGCGGCCCGCGAGGACGTCGAGCCGGTGAGCACCGCGACCCTCGGCCGCTTCCTGCCGGGCTGGCAGCACGTCGGGGGGTCGCTGCGCGGTATCGACGGTGTCGCGACCGTCGTGGAACAGCTTGCAGGAGTTCCGGTTCCGGCGTCCGCCCTCGAAACCCTGATCCTGGGCTCGCGCGTCCGCGACTACTCCCCCGCGATGCTCGACGAACTCACCTCCACCGGCGAGGTGCTGTGGGCGGGCGCCGGACAGATCTCCGGGAAGGACGGCTGGGTGAGCCTGCACCTGACCGAATCGTCCCCGCTCACGCTCGCGACACCCGCCGACATCGAACTCACCGAGATGCACCGTGCCGTCCTCGACACCCTCGCCGGCGGCGGCGCGTACTTCTTCCGGCAACTCTCGGACACACTCGGCGCGACGGACGATCCCGCGCTCACCTCCGCGCTGTGGGACCTGGTGTGGGCGGGATACATCGGCAACGACACGCTGGCCCCGCTGCGGGCGCTGCTGTCGGACACCTCGCGCTCCACACCCAGCCACCGCACGCCGCGGCGCGCACCCCGCGCGCACGCCTACCGGCGGCTGGGCCGGCCCACCATGCCCACCAGACCCGGCCCGCCCACCGCGGGCGGACGCTGGTCGCTGCTTCCCGAACCCGAGCCGGACCCCACGCTGCGCGCACACGCCACCGCCGACCTGCTGCTCGAACGCTACGGTGTCGTCACGCGCGGATCGGTGGTGAGCGAGAACGTTCCCGGCGGCTTCGCCTTGATGTACAAGGTCTTCAGCGGCTTCGAGGACGGTGGCCGCTGCCGCCGCGGCTACTTCGTCGACACCCTCGGCGGCGCCCAGTTCTCCACCTCCGACGTCGTCGACCGGCTGCGGACCTACAGCGACTCGATCGAAGGCCGGCACACCTCCATCCCCGCCGTCACGCTCGCGGCATGCGATCCCGCGAACCCGTACGGCGCGGCACTGCCGTGGCCGCCGTCGATGTCGGGCGAGGACGCACCGCGGCACCGGCCCGGCCGCAAGGCCGGCGGCTTGGCAGTGCTCGTCGAGGGCGAACTGGTGCTGTTCGTCGAGCGCGGCGGACGCACCGTCCTCACCTTCACCGACGACATCGGCGCACTGCGCACCGCCGCGGAATCGCTCGCCGGCACCGTCAAACGCGGAGGCATCGACAAGGTCGTGGTCGAGAAGGTCGACGGCGCAACGATTCACGGACACAACTTCGCACAACTGCTCGCCGAGGTCGGATTCTCGGCCACCCCGCGCGGCTACAGATTGCGGGCGTGAGGCGATGCCCGAGGGAGACACCGTCTGGCGGACGGCGCAGCGGCTCGACGCAGCCCTCACCCGCCACGTGCTCACCGAGTGCGACGTCCGGGTCCCGCGCTACGCGACCGTCGACCTGTCCGGCAACACGGTCGACTCGGTGATCGCCCGCGGCAAACACCTGCTGACCCGGGTCGGCGACCACACGATCCACACCCACCTGAAGATGGAGGGCGCCTGGCACGTGTACCCCCGGGGCGCCCGGTGGAAGCGCCCCGGACATCAGGCCCGCATCGTTCTGGGCACCGATGACGCCGTCGCCGTGGGATTCTCACTCGGCATCACCGAAGTGATCGGCCGCGACGAGGAGGAGAGCGTCGTCGGCCACCTGGGCCCCGACCTGCTCGGCCCCGACTGGGACGCGGCGGTCGCGGCCGCGAATCTGGCTGCGGCCGAGGATCGTCCGATCGGCGAGGCCCTGCTGGACCAGCGCATCATGGCGGGCATCGGCAACGTGTACCGCAACGAGATCTGCTTCCTACGCGGCGTCGATCCGCGAACCCCCACCGACCGGGTGCCGGACCTGCCCAAGGTGGTCGACCTGGCGCACCGACTGCTCCAGGCCAACCGCGACCGCGCCGTCCGCGTCACCACCGGTGATCGACGGCCCGGCCGACGGGACTGGGTGTACGGGCGCGGCGGCAAGCCGTGCCTGCGCTGCGGCACCCTGATCGTGGCCGACGAGTTGGCCGAGGAACCCGGCCGCGAGCCCTCGATCTTCTACTGCCCCAACTGTCAGCCGCTGCGCTGACCGGCACCGTCGAGCAGTGCGACACAGTGTCCGACGAACCGCTCGCGGGATGTCACGATCGTGCCGTCCAGGTACCCGATGAACAGACTCGTGAGCGCCCCGACGAGGCCGACCGCCGTCATCTGCCGTTCGTCGCGATCGGTGATCTGCGACAGCTGCTCGTGTACGAGCAGCACGAAGGCCGGGGCGAGTTGGAGCCCCTGCCCACCGAGCGCGGGCTCGACGAGCGGCGCGAGCAGCAGCACCCGGCCACGCGCCGGGTCGTCGACCATCAGTTCCACGAAGGCCGACACGGCCGCGGCCGCGCGGTCGTGTGGTGCCGGTGCCGCTCCGACCGCCGCCACGAGTGCGGCGTGCGCCTGCCGGCCGACGTCGTCGTACACCGCTCGGACGAATCGGTCGCGGTCGGCGAAACTCTCGTAGAAGTACCGTTCGGTGAGTCCGGCGGCGCGGCAGACCGCGCGGACGCCGACGGCCGCACCGCCCTGTGTGCCCAGCAGTTCGATGCCGGCGGCGAGCAGTGTGTCGCGCCGGGCGGCACGGCGTTCCTCGATTCCGGTGCCCGCCCACGTCCGCTGCGTACCCACCGCACCTCCAGCCCTTGACCGCGTACCGCCCCGATCCTAATCTGACAACGGGTGTAGTCAATTGCTCCCGGAAGGCGGCTCGCATGACCCGTTCGGACACGTCGGCGCCGATACCGCTCGGTCCCGACTCGCTCACGTGGCGCTACTTCGGCGACTGGCGCGGCATGCTCCAGGGTCTGTGGGCGGGGTCTATGCAGAACATGCACCCGGGTCTGGGCGCCGGAGTGGAGCAGCACTCCCGGTTCTTCGAGGAACGGTGGGAACGCCTGTTCCGGTCGCTGTACCCGATCGGCGGCGTGGTGTTCGACGGTGACCGCGCGCAGCAGACGGCCGAGGAGGTCCGCAACTACCACCGCGACATCAAGGGCGTGGACGCGAAGGGACGGCGCTATCACGCACTCGACCCCGAGACGTTCTACTGGGCGCACGCCACGTTCTTCATGGGCACGATCCTCACCGCCGACAACTTCATGGGCGGCATCACCGAGGCCCAGAAGCGGCAACTGTTCACCGAGCACATCCAGTGGTACCGGCTCTACGGGATGAGCATGCGTCCGGTGCCGCAGACGTGGGAGGACTTCCAGCGGTACTGGGAGCACATGTGCCGCGACGTCCTCGAGGACAACAGGGCTGCCCGTGACGTGCTCGACCTGTCCGACATCGGCCGTCCCCCGTTCCTGATGTGGGTGCCGGAGCCGATCTGGCGGGTCGCCCGGATTCCGGTGTCGAAGGGGTTCGTGTGGCTCACGGTCGGGATGTACGACCAGCCTGTGCGGGATCTGCTGGGCTACCGCTGGGGGCCGCTGGACGCGTGGCTGCACCGCCGCGTCGGCGAACTCGTGAATGTGGCATTCCGACTCGTTCCGGAGCGCAGGCGCAAGCATCCGCGGGCCCGTGGCGGCGTCGACCGGGTCAGCGGGCGGTCACCGGCCGACGCTCCACTGGTGCACACGCCGACGCGCAACCTTCCGCCGCTCGAGCATCGCAACGATCCAAGCCACTACGTTCCACCCCTCAACTGAGGTATGCGACGCTTTTACGCATGGAACCGGACCTTCGCTCGCTGCTGCACCGCCCCCTGTTGAGTCGTTCGGTTCCTCTCGACCGGGAGAACGCGGCCAGTCGCATCAGCGCCTACGTGTACGGCAACATCCTGATCCTCGCCGCGCTGATTCCGGAGACCGTCTCTCGCAGCGACTCCCGCACCATCGCCGTCGTGGCCGGAACCGCGGTGTCGACATTCATCGCCCACGCCTTCGCGGAAGGCGTCGGCAGATCGGTGCGCTCCGGCCGTCAGCTGACGACCGCCGAACGCCTGGCCGAACTGCGCGATTCGGTCCCGGTCCTCAGCTCGGCGGTCCTTCCCATCGTCCTCCTCGCGACCGCCGTCTTCGGTTGGCTCGAGCCGTTCACCGCCCAGGTGATCGCCGAGGTCACGATCCTCGTCCGCATCGCGTCGATGGTCTTCGTCATCGCCCGTCTCCGCGGCGAACGACCCTCGCGCGACACCCTGATCGCCGCGGGGCTGCTGGCCGTCGCAGCCACCGCGGTCGTCGTCGTCAAGATCGTGCTGACCCACCACTAGGCAGCACCGTGCCCGGTACCGGCTCGAGGATCTGCGCACGCGCCTCCGGGGCCGCGGCCCGCAGCGCGTCGGCGGACGCGTCGTCCGGCTGCGCCTGCGACATGATCTCGGCCTCGACGCGCGCCCGATACGTCTCGACCTCGCGGTCGATCGTGGCCGCGTCCCAGCCGAGGATCGGCGCGACGAGCTCGGCCACCTGCTCGGCGCAGTTCACGCCGCGGTGCGGGTACTCGATCGAGATGCGGGTGCGGCGCGCGAGGATGTCCTCGAGATGCAGCGCACCCTCGGCCGCGGCCGCATACACGGCTTCCACCTGCAGGTAGTCGGGCGCGTCGGTGATCGGCTGGAGCAACTCGGGTGAGTCCTGACCCAGTTCCAGGACCTCGTCGATGAGCGAGCCGTACCGGTCGAGCAGGTGCTTGACCCGATACGGGTGCAGTCCGTACAGCTGGCCGAGGTGCACGGCCTGGTTGACCAGCGCGAAGTAGCCGTCGGCGCCGACCAGCGGCACCTTCTCGGTGATCGACGGCGCGACGCGGGCCGGAATGTCCTCCGAGGCCAGGTCGACGGCGTCCTGCCCCATCACCCGGTAGGTCGTGTACTTGCCGCCGGCGATCGCGACGAGGCCCGGCGCGACGCGTGCGACGGCGTGTTCCCGCGAGAGTTTCGACGTCTCGTCACTCTCCCCCGCCAGCAGCGGACGTAGCCCGGCGTACACGCCGTCGATGTCGTCGGGGGTGAGCGGGGTGACCAGCACCTTGTTGACGTGGCCGAGGATGTAGTCGATGTCGGCCTTGGTCGCGGCCGGGTGCGCGAGGTCGAGATTCCAGTCGGTGTCGGTGGTGCCGATGATCCAGTGGCCACCCCACGGAATCACGAACAGCACCGACTTCTCGGTGCGCAGGATGATCGCGGCGTCGCTCACGATCCGATCGCGCGGAACCACGATGTGCACGCCCTTGGACGCCCGCACCCGGAACCGTCCGCGCTGGCGGGACAGCGACTGGATCTCGTCGGTCCACACACCGGTGGAATTGATGACGACGTGGCCGCAGACCTCGGTCGTCTCACCGGTCTCCGAGTCGCGGACCCGCACGCCGGACACCCGGTCGGCCTCCCGAAGGAAGCCCACCACCTGTGTCGAGGTCCGAACGACCGCGCCGTACTGGGCCGCCGTGCGTGCCACGGTCATCGTGTGGCGGGCGTCGTCGACGACGGTGTCGTAATAGCGGATTCCGCCGACCAGCGAGTGCCGCTTGAGTCCGGGCGCCATCCGCAGTGCACCCGCCCGCGTCAGATGTTTCTGCGCCGGGACCGACTTCGCGCCGCCCATCCGGTCGTAGAGGAGGAATCCGGCCGCCATGTACGACCGCTCCCACACCCGATGTGTCAGCGGGAAAAGGAATTTCAACGGCTTGACCAGATGCGGCGCGAGCGTCGACATCGACAGTTCCCGCTCGTGCAGCGCCTCCGCCACCAGACCGAACTCGAGCTGCTCCAGATAGCGCAGTCCGCCGTGGAACATCTTCGACGAGCGTGACGACGTGCCCGAGGCGAAATCGCGGGCCTCGACGAGCGCCACCTTGAGCCCGCGCGTCGCGGCATCGAGCGCCGCGCCGGCACCGACGACGCCGCCACCGATCACCACCACGTCGAATTGCTCGGTTCCCAACTTCTCCCAGGCCTGCTCGCGCTGCTGCGGACCGAGGAATTGCACACCAGGCTGCTTGTCCAACTCGGGCTCCCGTGGTTGTCGGCAAATCTGCCCCCAGGCTAGTAGCTTCGTGCCCAGACTGCCCGAGAGACGAGGATGCCCGTGAGCCAGTACATAGCCGCGATCGACCAGGGAACCACGTCGAGCCGCTGCATGATCTTCGACCACGCCGGTCAGGTCGTGGGCGTCGCGCAGAAGGAGCACGACCAGATCTTCCCGAAACCGGGCTGGGTGGAACACGATGCCGTGCAGCTGTGGAGCAACACCCGCGAGATGGTCGGCTCGGTGCTCGCGAAGACGAACCTCACGGCCGGCGACATCGCCGCGGTCGGCATCACGAACCAGCGCGAGACCACCGTGGTGTGGGACCGCGAGACCGGTGAACCCGTCTATAACGCGATCGTCTGGCAGGACACCCGCACCGATCGGCTGTGTGACGAACTGGCCGGCGAGGAGGGCCGCGGGCGGTTCCGCGAGGTCACCGGGTTGCCACTGTCGACGTACTTCGCGGGCCCCAAGGTGCGCTGGATCCTCGACAATGTCGAGGGCGCCCGACAGCGCGCCGAGGCCGGCGAGCTGTGTTTCGGCACGATCGACTCGTGGATCGTCTGGAACCTCACCGGCGGTCTGCACGTCACCGACGTGACCAACGCGTCACGCACGCTGCTGATGAATCTGCGGACCCTCGACTGGGATCGGGACATCTGCGAGGCGATGGGCATCCCGGTCTCGATGCTGCCGGAGATCCGAAGCTCGTCCGAGGTGTACGGCGACCTCGCGCTGCCCGGCATCTCCGCCGGCATCCCCATCGCGGGTATCCTCGGTGACCAGCAGGCCGCGACGTTCGGGCAGGCGTGTCTGTCGGAGGGCGAGGCCAAGAACACCTACGGCACCGGAAACTTCCTGCTGCTCAACACCGGAACCACGCCCGTACACAGTGAACACGGCCTGCTCACCACGGTCTGCTACAAGCTGGGCGACAAGCCCGCCGTCTACGCGCTCGAGGGATCGGTCGCCGTCACCGGTTCCCTCGTCCAATGGCTGCGCGACAACCTGGGAATCATCCAGTCAGCCAAGGATATCGAGCCGCTCGCCAAGAGCGTCGCCGACAACGGTGGCGCCTATTTCGTGCCCGCGTTCTCGGGTCTGTTCGCACCGCGCTGGCGGCCGGACGCCCGCGGCGTCATCGCCGGCCTGACCCGCTTCGTCAACAAGGGACACCTCGCCCGCGCCGCCCTCGAGGCCACCGCCTACCAGACCCGGGAGGTCATCGAGGCGATGCGCGCCGACTCCGGCGTCGAACTGAGCTCGCTCAAGGTGGACGGCGGCATGGTCGTCAACGAGACGCTGATGCAGTTCCAGTCCGACATCCTCGGCGTCCCGGTCATCCGCCCCGTCGTGAACGAGACCACCGCACTCGGCGCCGCGTACGCCGCGGGTCTCGCGGTGGGATTCTGGAAGAGCGAGGACGACATCCGCGACAACTGGGCGCAGGACAAGACGTGGGAACCGAAGATGGACGAGTCCGAGCGCGAACGCCTCTACAGCGGGTGGAACAAAGCCGTCGAACGTACCTACGGTTGGACCGACGACGCAGGCGAGTCGGGCGACACCGCCGACGCCCCTTCGACGTAGCCCTTCCACGCCGAGAGGCGTTCACGCCAGTACTCGGTCGCGGGACCCGGGCCGACCTGACGCACCCGGACACCGACTTCGCCGGCCTCGACGGCAAAGTCGATGCGCACCTCGATACGGGACTCGGCCGGATCCCTCTCCTGAGATCACGAGGTTTTGTACAAAATCGTTCACGCGTCGAAAACAGTCTCCGAGCGCTCGTGCGCGTCGTGGGCCTCCCGCATCCGCCGGACGCCGTCGGCCAGTACCGCGCCGTCGTACGTCGCGAAGCAGAGCCGCGCCGCGTGCGGGTGGGCGGCAGCAACTCCGAACGCCCCGCCCGGCACATAGGCGACGCCGTGCCGAACCGCGGTGTCCAGCAGAGTCGCGGTGTCTGTGCCATCGGTGAACTCGGCCCAACAGAACATGCCGCCGTGGATCGTGGAGTGCGCGATCCTGTCACCGAAGGCCTCCTCGAGCGCGCCGACGAGCGCGCCCGCCCGCGACCCGTACGCCGCACGGATCGTGTCGAGGTGCCCGCCGAGCCACGCCGTGTCGCCGAGCAGTTCGGTCGCGATCTGCTGTGTGAGGGACGATCCACACAGGTCGGCGCCCTGCTTGAGAAGTTCGACGGCCTCACACACCCGGCGGTCGCCATGCAGCCAGCCGATCCGCAACGCCGGTGCGAGGGTCTTGGATCCGCTCGACAGTCGCAGCACCCGGGCCGAGTGGGTCGCGACGGGGTCGGGGGTCGGTTCGCCGAACCACAGTTCGCCGTACGGATCGTCCTCGATGATCCAGAAGCCGTACCGGTCAGCGAGATTCGCGAGGTGCGCACGCCGAGCCGCGGACAGCACCACCCCGCGCGGGTTGTGGAAGTTGCTGACCGTGTGGACAACCTTGGGCCGCAACCCTTCCCGCAACGACCGCTCGAGGGCATCGGTGTCCATGCCGTCGCCGTCCAGTCCGATGGGCACCAACGCGGCCTGCGCGGTCCGGAACACCTGCAGCGCCCCCGTGTAGCCGGGCTCCTCGACCACGACGACATCGCCCGGATCGAGCAGCACCTGCGCGAGCAGGCTCAGCGCCTGCTGCGATCCGTGGGTGACGACCACCTCGGCTGGTTCGATTCTCCGCCCCACCCGCTCGCTCTCACGCGCCGCGATCGTCTCGCGCAGCGGCGCCCAGCCGGACGTCTCGCCGTATTGGACAGCGCGGGGATCGGCGAATGCCCGCTCGGCGGCCAGCGCAATGCGTTCGCGCGGAACGAGTTCCGTGGCCGGCAGCCCACCGGCCAGGCTGATCACATCTGGGCGGGCGGTGAGAGTGAGCAGATCGCGGATGGCCGAGCTGCGTAGCCCGGCCATCCGTGACGACAACACGAGAGACGGACCGTGCGAGGAATCGAGGGACATAGAGCAACTCCGTAGTCGGGGAAACTGCCGTCGCGCACGACGGCGAAGGACGAAGGCAGATACACCCAGGTCGTCCCGGATCGACGGGGCGGAGAGCGATGCGATGGGCCGATGGTTCTCGACCGACTTATCGCATCGTCCCACAGATCGCTCCACTATATGAAATCATCGTCTCACATGGTGAACAGGACGTCGGTCAGTCCAGGTCGTCGTGACGCATCAGCTGACGCGAGGCCTCGGTGATGGAACCCGACAGCGACGGGTACACCGAGAACGTCTGCGCCAGATCGTTGACCGTCAGGTTGTTCTGCACCGCGATCGCGATGGGCAGGATCAGTTCCGACGCCGTGGCCGCGACCACGACACCACCGATGACGACGCCGGTGGCCGGGCGACAGAAGATCTTCACGAAGCCGCGGCGCAGACCCGACATCTTGGCGCGCGGGTTCGTGTTGAGCGGCAGCATCACGGTGCGGGCCGGGACCTCACCGTTGTCGATCGCGGCCTGGCTGACGCCGACGTTCGCGATCTCCGGGCGGGTGAAGACAGCCGACGCGACGGTCTTGAGCTTGATCGGGCTCACGCCCTCGCCCAGCGCGTGGTACATCGCGATGCGGCCCTGCATCGCGGCAACCGACGCCAGCGGCAGCAGGCCGGTGCAGTCGCCGGCGGCGTAGACGCCCGAGACCGTCGTGCGCGAGACACGGTCCACGCGCAGGTAGCCGCCCTTGTCGAGTTCGATGCCGACCTTCTCGAGTCCCAGGCCCTCGGTGTTGGGTGTGGAACCGACCGCCATCAGGGCGTGGCTGCCGTGCACGGTACGACCGTCCGCGAGCTTGACGACGATGCCGTCCTCGGTGCGCTCGACCGCGTCGGCGCGCGCGTGCTTGACGAGGGTCACGCCGCGCTCGGCGAGCACGTCCTCGAGGACGAGTGCCGCGTCGGCGTCCTCGTGCGGCATGACGCGGTCACGGCTGGACACCAACGTCACCTTGACGCCCATCTCGGTGTACGCGGACACGAACTCGGCACCGGTGACGCCGGAACCGACGACCACCAGGTGCGACGGCAGTTCCTCGAGGTCGTACAGGTGACGCCACGTGAGGATCCGCTCGCCGTCCGGCACAGCGCCCGGCAGCACGCGCGGGCTGGCGCCCGTGGCGATGAGGACGACGTCGGCGTCGAGGACCTTCTCCTCGCCGGTGGTCAGCGTGGCGCGGACCTGGTGCGCCGCCATGCCGATCTGCCGGTCGATGAGCTCGGCGGTACCCGACAGGAGCTGGACGCCCACGCTCTGCAGGCGGGCCCGGATGTCGGACGACTGGACCTGCGCGAGGTTCTTGACGCGGGAGTTGATCTGCGGAAGCGAGATGGTCGCGCTCGCGGGATCGAGGGAAATGCCCAGGTCGGTGGCGCGGCGCATGTCGGTGCGGATGCCGGTGGACGCGATGAACGTCTTGGAGGGAACGCAGTCGAACAGCACACACGCGCCGCCGATACCGTCGGAGTCGACCAGGGAAACGGAGGCGCCGTGCTGTGCGGCCACCAGCGCTGCCTCGTATCCGGCAGGTCCGCCACCGATGATCACGATCCGGGTCATTCGTCCTCCAAGCTCACCGCGCCGGCCGGGATCTCCAGCCAGGCCCGTGCACAACGCTATTCCAGTGACCGGGAACACGCAGGCCGCGACCCCCCTCTGACCCCCATCATGCGCTCTCGGAATCGCCGAATGCGCCGGATCGTGCGCGCGGCGGTTCTCCCGCTACCCGAGCGTCGAGTACAGCGATTAGGCTTGCCGCCGTGCCGATCTATGCCGCCTACGGGTCCAACATGCATCCCGAACAGATGCTCGAGCGCTGCCCGCACTCGCCGATGGCGGGCACCGGGTGGCTCCGCGGGTGGCGGCTGACCTTCAGCGGTGGCGACATCGGCTGGGAGGGCGCGCTCGCGACGGTCGTCGAGGATCCGGACAACCCGGACGCCAAGGTGTTCGTCGTCCTGTACGACGTCCCGTCCGAGGACGAGGAGCGCCTCGACCGCTGGGAGGGTTCCGAACTGGGCATCCACCGCAAGATCCGGCTGCGTGTCGACACCGCCGACGGACCCGTCCTGGCCTGGCTGTACGTGCTCGACGCCTACGAGGGCGGACTGCCGTCCGCCCGCTACCTGGGTGTGATGGCCGACGCCGCGGAGATCGCCGGAGCCCCCGCCGACTACGTGCGGAGCCTGCGCACCCGCAACAGCCGCAACGTGGGACCCGGCACCCCGTAGGGCCGCCACAGCGCCGCCACAGGGCCGGCTCAGTGTCGACTCAGGACTGGAGCACCAGGTTCGTCAGCACCCGGACCCCGGTCGTCAGCGCCCGCTCGTCCAGGTCGAAGGTGGGCTGGTGGATGTCGAGTTGTTCGCCGTGCCCCGACCACACGCCCAACCGCGCCATCGCGCCCGGCGCCTCCTCGAGGTACCAGGAGAAGTCCTCCCCGCCGCCGGACTGTGGGGTGTCGGCCAGCGCGTCGGGGCCGATCGCGCGGACCGCGTCCTCGAGCATGCGCGCCGACACCTCGTCGTTCACGACCGGCGGCACACCCCGTCGGTAGTTCAACTCGTACCGCACGCCGGTCGGCGCCAACAGCCCGTGCACGATCTCCCGCACCGTCGGCTCGAGCAGCGCCCACGTGTCGTGGTCGCCGGTCCGGACGGTTCCGGTGAGGATGCCGCTGCGCGGGATCGCGTTGGGCGCCTGCCCCGCGCTCACCGCGCCCCACACCATCACGGTGCCGCTGCGCGGATCGATGCGGCGGCTGAGCATGCCGGGCAGACCGGTGATCACCGTGCCGATCGCGTACACCAGATCGGTCGTCAGGTGCGGCCGGGAGGTGTGCCCTCCCGGCGAGTCGAGGACGAGTTCGACGGTGTCGGCCGCCGACGTGATCGCGCCGACGCGCACCCCCACCCGGCCCGCCTCGAGCCGCGGATCGCAGTGCAGCGCGAAGATCCGCGACACCCCCTGCATGCCACCGGCGGCGACGACGTCGAGCGCACCGCCCGGCATCACCTCCTCCGCCGGCTGGAAGATGAACCGCACACCGATCGGCAACTGCGGCAACGCGTTCAGCGCCAGCGCGGCACCCAGCAGAATTGCGGTGTGCGCGTCGTGGCCGCACGCGTGGGCCACCCCCGGCACCGTCGACGTGTACGGCGCACCGGTGGCCTCCTGCATCGGCAGCGCGTCCATGTCGCCGCGCAGACCGATCCGCATGCCGCCGGGGCCGATGTCGCAGATGACGCCCGTCCCACCGGGCAGCAGCAGCGGCGACATGCCGGCCGCGGACAGCTGGCTCGCGACGAACGCGGTGGTCGCGAACTCGTGCCGCGCCAGTTCCGGATTCACGTGGAAGTGCCGTCGCCACCGCGACAGGTCGATCGTGTGCTCGGCGAGCCACTTCTCGATGCCCTCGTTCACCGCCGCGCCACCCCCTCGAGCAGTCGCCCGCGCTGACCCTCGTCGAGTGCAGCACGGATCGCGGTGCGCGCCAACGCTGTAGCGCCGTCCACCACGGCCTGGTCGGCCGACTCGGTCACGGCGGCAGCAGCGAACTCGGGCTGATGGGTCACCGCCCCACCCGAGTCGATCCCCACCACCGGATGAATGCCGGGGAGAACGTGCGTCACGTTTCCCATGTCCGTACTGCCCAGGGGGCGAGACGATTCCAGCTCCACCGGAAGCGGGGTTCGACCGAGGTCGACGATCTCCTCGCGGTAGGCGTCCGCCAGCCACGGATCGGGCCGCAGCTCGGTGTAGGTGGGCGAGACCGTCCGCACCGCGTGCGTACACCCCGTCGCCAGGGCGCCCGCCGCGAAACACGACTCGGCGCGGGCGGCCAGTTCGTCGAGCGACTCCGCGGTCCGCGCCCGCAGGTAGTACAGCATCTCGGCGCGCGCGGGAACGATGTTGGGCGCCACGCCACCGTCGCTGACGATGCCGTGCAACTGCTGCCCGGGCGACAGATGCTGTCGCAGCAGCGCCAACGCGACCTGAGAGACGGTGGTCGCGTCGGCGGCGTTGCGGCCGAACTCCGGTGCCGCCGAGGCGTGCGCCTCCCGACCCGTGAACGTGACCGCGATGTCCGCCAGCGCCAGCGAGGTGGCGCCGACGATGTCGAACGGGCCCGGATGCACCATCAGGGCCGCAGCCACGTCGTCGAACACACCCCGCTCGAGCATCAGAACCTTGCCGCCGCCGGATTCCTCCGCCGGGGTTCCGATCACCCGAACGGTGATCCCCAGCGTGTCGGCGATCGGTGCGAGCGCGAGGCCGGCGCCGACCGCGGATGCCGCAATGATGTTGTGCCCGCACGCATGACCGATCTCGGGCAGCGCGTCGTACTCGGCGAGCACGGCGAGCACCAGTTCCCCGTCCCCGAAGGTCGCATCGAACGCGGTCGGCAGCTCCGCGACCCCGGTACGCACCTCGAAACCGCGGCCCCGCAACACCTCGGTGACCTTGGCCGCGCTGCGGTACTCCTCGAACGCGAGCTCGGGTTCGGCGTGAACGGAGTGCGACAGCGCGACCAGATCGGATCGCGCCGCCGACACCGTGTCCGACACCGAGGCGAACAGCGAGGCCGACAGGGATCCTGATTTCACAGATCCCAGTCTCTCACTCCTGCCCGCCCGGGCCCGCCTATCCGAACTTGAAGTTGCTCTCGTCGGTCTCGGTACCCAGCGCCTCGAGCGTCTCGCGATGGATTCCACGCTTGATCCCGGCCAGGTTCGCGCCGTGCGTGGACGCAAGCGCCGACGCACGCGCGACGGCAGCGCCGAGCACCAGGTCCCCCTCGACCGCGTCGTCGACGATCCCGGCAGCGAGCGCGTCCGCGCCGCCGTACCGGCGACCGGTCGTCATCGCCTCGACCGCCGTCTGACGGGGCAGCCGCGTCGACAGCAGCGTCGACATGCCCACCGTGAACGGCATGTTCAGGTTGACCTCGGGGAGGCAGAAGTAGCCGCGGTCGCTGCGCATCACCCGGAAGTCGTGGGAGGCGACCAGCATCGCGCCGGCGCCGAACGCGTGCCCTTGCACGGCGGCGACGGTCGCCATCGGGAACTCGAGGATGCGGGAGAACACCGTGTGGACCCGGTCGAGGTAGCCCGGCAGCTTGTCGAGATTGCCGAAGATCCAGTCGGTGTCGAGGCCGTTCGTGAAGAACTTGCCGGTGGCCGTCGTGACCAGCGCCGCGGGTCCCTCGTGCGCCTCGACCTCGTCGAGCAACGCGTGCGTCGCATCGATCCAGTCGGGATGGAACCGGTTCTCGTTGTCCGTCTCCCCCTCGTTGCCGAGGTAGAGGACGAAGACGTCGCCTTGGCGATTCAGGTATGGCATGTTCCGGATACTACCCGTGAGTAACATTTCGTGGCGTCGCTACCGGTCGCACTACTGTGTCCCTTCATGGGCACACTCGAGCAGCAGGCCGCCGACGTCCTCGCCGACCGCACCGGAATCGCGAAACACGCCGCCGTCGTCGTCCTCGGATCCGGCTGGCAGGCCGCGGCCGACGCCCTCGGCCGGGCGTCCGCCGCCGTCCCGATGGCCGACCTGCCCGGCTTCGCGACACCGTCCGCGTCCGGCCACGCCGGGACGATGCTGTCGATCCGTGTCGGTGACACCCCGGTGCTGGTGATGCTCGGCCGCGCGCACGCATACGAAGGCCACGAGTTGTCCCGCGTCGTGCATCCGGTGCGCACCGCGATCGCGGCGGGCGCCGGAACCGTCATCCTCACCAATGCCGCCGGCGGCATCCGGGAGGGCATGAGCGTCGGCGAACCGGTTCTCATCAGCGACCACCTCAACCTCACCGCACGCTCGCCCCTGGTGGGCGCGCAGTTCGTCGACCTGGTCGACGCCTACAGCCCGCGACTGCGCGGGCTCGCCCGCGAGATCGACCCGACGCTGAGCGAGGGCGTGTACGCGGGCCTGCCCGGGCCGCACTACGAGACCCCCGCGGAGATCCGGATGCTGCGCACCCTCGGCGCCGACCTGGTCGGGATGTCCACCGTGCACGAGACCATCGCCGCCCGGGCGCTCGGCGCCGAGGTACTGGGTGTCTCGCTGGTCACCAACCTCGCGGCCGGGATCACCGGCCAGCCACTCGACCACGCCGAGGTCCTCGCGGCCGGGCAGGCGTCCGCTGCACGCATGGGTGGGCTGCTGCGCGAGTTGCTGGCGCGGTTGTGAATCTCCGTTTCGGCACCGCGGGCCTGCGCGGGCCCGTCGGGGACAGACCCGGCTGCATCAACGTCGGCGTCGTCGAGCGCACGACGGCCGGCCTCGCACAGTGGCTGCGGGACCGGTGCCTCGGCGGCGGGACCGTGGTGGTCGGCCGGGACGCACGACACGGGTCGGAGGAGTTCGCCCGCGCCGCCGCGGAGGTCCTGACCGCGGAGGGATTCGCGGTGACCGTGCTGCCGCGACCGCTGCCCACTCCCCTGGTCGCGTTCGCGGTGCGCCGCCTGGGCGCGGTGGCCGGGGTCCAGATCACGGCGTCGCACAATCCGCCCGCCGACAACGGCTACAAGGTGTATCTGTCGGGCGGCGCGCCGCTGGCCGCGCCCGCGGACCGGGAGATCGAGGACGCGATCGGACGGGTGGGGCAGATCCGCCGCCAACCGGTCTCCCCCGCCGACGACACTCTGCTCGACGACTACCTCGAGCGCGTGGCCACACTGCCGTACGGGGATCGCCGCGATGTCCGGATCGCGTTGACCGCGCTGCACGGCGTGGGCGGCGAGACCGCAGTCGCAGCACTGCGTGCCGCCGGCTTCACCGACATCCACACCGTCGCGTCGCAGTTCCTGCCGAACCCGGACTTCCCCACGGTGACCTTCCCGAATCCCGAGGAACCGGGTGCGACCGACACACTGCTGGCCCTGGCCGCCGAGGTCGATGCGGACGTCGCGATCGCGCTCGACCCCGACGCCGACCGCTGCGCCGTCGGTGTTCCCGCCGGGGACGGCTGGCGGATGCTCACCGGCGACGAGACCGGAGCGCTACTGGGGCAGCGGATCCTGCAGCACGCCCCCGACGGGGCCCTCGTCGCGACCACGATCGTGTCGTCGACGCTGCTCGGGAAGATCGCCTCTGCCCGCGGTTTCCGCTCGGCCCGCACCCTGACGGGATTCAAGTGGCTCGTCCGCGCCGGGGACGGCCTGGTCTACGCGTACGAGGAAGCGGTCGGACACTGCGTGGACCCCGACGTCGTGCGAGACAAGGACGGCATCTCGGCGGCGGTGCTGGTGGCCGACCTGGTCGCCGACCTGGCCGGTTCGGGCCGCACCATGCAGGGCGTGCTCGACGAACTCGCCGTCGAGTTCGGGGTGCACGCGACCGGCCAGGTGTCGATTCGCTTCGACAACCTCGGCGACATCGCTCGGATCATGGCGCGGCTGCGTACCGATCCCCCGACCGAGATCGCCGGGATCCCGGTCGAGGCAACCGATCTGGGTCGGTCGCGCGGCGCGATGCACACGGACGCCGTCGTGTTCACCGGACGCGATCTGCTCGTGACGGTCCGCCCGTCGGGCACCGAACCGAAACTCAAGTGCTACTTCGAGGTGGTCGAAGCCGTCCCGGCCGGTGACGTCGCTGCGGCGCGGGCGACCGCGTTCGTGCGCGCCGGGCTGGTGCGTCGTCAGCTGGAGGATGCGGTCACGTGAGAGCCTGAGACAAACATCAATACAACGAGGGGTCGCGACATGAAGGTCATCGGCAGCACGAGAACGAAGACGGCCGCGCTCGTCGGCGTCACGTTGGTTGCTCTCGTCGGCTGCGGAAACAACGACGGCGACACCGCCACCGCAGCGGCCACGCCGACGACAACCACGTCGACTGCTGTGGCGACGAGCGCATCCCAGTCGTCCAGCGCGACGGCCGCCGCCGCGAACGCCACGACTCCCGCGCCGGCCACGAAATCACCGGCGAGTTCGGGCGGGGCCCTGGCACCGGGCTGGAACACGAAGGTCTTCGAGCACGCCGGCCGGACCGCGATCGCGGCGGTTCCCGGCGGCTCGCTGGTCTCCATCGAGGAGAACCGCGACGGTAGTTGGGTGGTCCAACTCATCAACACCGACGGCGCCGCGATCGAGGTCGGTGTCTCCCCCGACGGCGACAGCATCATCGCAGGACCCTCGGCAACCGGGGAACGAAACCCGGGTACCGAGGAGGCGAACCTCGATTACACCGCCGCTACGGGCGTCGTCCTCGCGGAGGTCCCGGGCGGCCGGATCATCGACCTGGAGCTCGTGGTGGAGAAGGGCGGCACGTACGTGTGGGAGGCCGACGTGATCGACGCCTCAGGCGTGCAGCGCGCAGTGGACGTCGATGCAGTCACCGGCCGCGTCCTGCAGAACACGACGCGCTGACCGAACGGAGGCGGCCACCGGTCCGGTAGCCACCTCCGTCCACGCACGATCGAGCTAACGCGGACCGAACTGGCGATCACCCGCATCGCCGAGTCCCGGCACGATGAAGGCGTTCTCGTCGAGGCCCTCGTCGACGGTCGCGGTCACGAGCCGCACCGGGTGGCCGGAGTTCGCGAGAGCGTCCACACCCTGCGGGGCCGCGACGACACACACGGCGGTGACATCGGTGGCGCCCCGCGCGACCAGCAGGTCGATCGTGTGCACCATCGAACCACCGGTCGCGAGCATCGGATCGAGCACGTACACGGGAATGCCGGACAGGTCGGCCGGCAGCGACTCGAGGTACGGCACCGGCTGGTGCGTCTGTTCATCACGCGCCATGCCGACGAATCCCACCTGGGACTGCGGGATCAGCGAACTGGCCTGCTCCACCATGCCGAGACCGGCCCGCAGGACCGGGACCAGCAGCGGCGGATGCGCCAGCCGGATTCCGGTCGTCACGGCGACGGGCGTCTTGACCTCGAACTCCTCGACCGGGGCGTCGCGGATGGCCTCGTAGATCAGCATCTGGGTGAGTTCACGCAGCGCGGACCGGAACGTTGCGTTGCTGCTGCGTTCGTCCCGCATCGTTGTGAGGAGAGCTGCTGCGAGCGGATGGTCGACCACGTGCGTATCCATGACTTCACAGGATAGTGGGGCGCCGCCGCCACTCGAACTCGCCCGGAAACTTGCCGGAACCGAATCCACCGCCCGTGCGTCCAACCCTGCGACGGAATCAGTTCGACGGGGATGCACGGGGGGATGCAATGAGCGAGTTCTCAGCGGTGACGGAGGGAATCACCGCGTTCGGCGTCACCGCCGCGACCATGGCCGCACAGTCCGAGGCCGCCCAGGCGGGCGCCGCAGCCGCAGGTTCGGCACTGCTCGGACCGGTGTTCGGACTGATCGGCGGCGACTTCGTCACGGCGTTCGAGACCGCCCAGGCCGCACATGCAACGGAACTGGGGCGCCTGGCCGCGGCCTGGTCGGCGATGAGCGCGGCCGCGGCGACCACCGCCGCCACCTACGACGCGACCGACGCCGGGACAGCGGCGTCGCTCGGTGCAACCGGAGTCGCGCCGTGATCGACCTGCTCGCGCGACCCGTCCTCGACCTGCTCGGCGCCTTCGGTTCGGGCGCCCTGCCCAGCGGGTCCCCCGCCGACGCCATCCGAGCCGCGTCCGATGCGGTCGACGCCGTCCACGCGCTCGGTCGCATCGGGATCAGCGACCTCGGCGGCGTGTGGACCGGGACCGCCGCCGACGCGGCGATCGACAAGGCCGAGGCCACGCAGGCCGCGTCGGTACACCTGTCCGATCGGGGCCGGGAGATCGCGGCGGTCGTCGAGGCCGCGTCCGAGTGCGTCCGGGCCGGTACCGCCGAACTGCAAGGCATCCTCGACTCCTTCCTGTCCATCGCCTCGTCCGCGCTGCCCATGCTGGCGACGCCGGCTGGGCAGGCAATGCTGATCGGCGCCGCGATCGAGCACCTCGGACGGGCCCTGGCCGTGGTCGATCGGGTACGCGGCGAGCTGGCCGTGCACACCGGGAAGATGGTCGAGCTGACGGCACCGGACCCCGTACCCAGCGATGCCCGCACCGTCGCGGCCTCGGCCAGCGCACCCGCGCCCGTCACACCTGCGGCCGCCGCGCCGCCGACCGGCACCCCGCAGTCCGACGCCGCGGGCCGTCTCGTGTCGGCGTTCGCCGGCTCCTACCGCTCGCCGACACCGCCGGTCGGCGGCGCACCTGCGGGCACCGTCTCCTACGGGTCCGGGTCGTCCGCCGGCTCGGTCGAGACCGGGAGCGCCGGCGGGTCCAGCTCGTACGACCCCCGGTTCGGTGGCAGCGGCATCGAGATCCTGCTGCCCGACGGCAGCACCGCCGTCGCCCCCAACGAGGAAGCCGCGAACGCCGTCCGCAATGCGCTCACGCAGCAGGGCGTCCCCTATCAATGGGGTGGCACCACGCCGGGGCAGGGTCTGGACTGCAGTGGCCTGACGCAGTGGGCATACGGCGAGGCCGGTGTCGAGCTGCCCCGGCTCGCTCAGGAACAGGGTGTCGGGATCCCCGTCGACCAGGAGAGCCTCATGCCCGGCGACCTCGCCGTGTGGGACGGGCATGTGGCGATGGTGATCGGCAATGGCCAGATGGTCGAGGCCGGCGACCCGGTCTCGGTGAGCTCGATCCGTACAACGAACAGCGGCATGGGCTTCTACGGCTTCTACCGCCCCACCGAGTGACCGGAGGAACATGACCCTCGAACCACCGTCCCCGCCGGCCCCCGAGGTCGCGACCGCGGTCAACCGCGCGCGGACCGTCGCGGTGCGCGCCACCGAAGCCGGCCTGCCACTCGACATTCGGATCGACGAGCGCGAACTGCGCTACGGCGGCGAGCGTCTGGCCGACGAGATCCTCCGGCTCTGCCGAGAGGCCGCGCGGGAGGCCGGCAGCCGCCGACGCGAGCAGCTCGCGCACGACGGCATGCCCGAAGACGTCCTCGACCGGCTCGGGCTACCGACCCGTGAGCAGGTCGCGGTCGCCCAACAGGCCGAGGACGAGAACCAGGCCCCGACGAGCTGGATGCGACGGGTATGAGCGGACACGACATGGACGCCATCGTGCGGCGGGCGTCGGCGCAATTGAATATGTTCGACGACGCGCTGTCGGGGCTGCGATCCATCCGGGCGCACGCGGTCAGCGACGACGGCAGGGTGCGTGTCGAGGTCGACGGGAACGGCAGCCCGACCGGGCTGTGGCTCAGCGATTCCCTGCTCGGGCTCGACGCCCGTGCCCTCGGCCGGACGATCACACACACCGCGCACCGGGCGGCGGCCGTCGCCGCCGAGGAACGGAACCGGATCACCGCGGCCCTGTTCACCGACTTCACGAACAGCTGACCTGTGTCCGGCTATATCTTTGCGCGTGAGCTGGCTAGGCTTCCGGCCATGGCTGGAGACATCGTCCCGATCGAACTCGGTCTCACCCGAGGCGACCTCGTCACGCTGTGGGCTCCTCGCTGGCGCGAGGGCGACGACGAGTGGGAGGCGTTCCTCGGTCACGAGGAGGACCTGTACGGCTTCCCCTCCGTCGCCGAACTCGCCGCCTTCATCCGCACGAACAACGACAACGACCTCGTCGAGCACCCGTCGTGGCCGGTCGTCTCCAAGCTGGCCGCGCCCGAGCTCGAGCCGGACGAGAACTTTGCGTTCGATCTGATCGGCGTTCCCGAACTGGCCGCCGGCGATCCGGAAGGGCTGACCATCTCGGAGCTCGAGAGCACGCTGGCGATGGTGCGCAACATCGGTGAGGTGTGCGATCTCGAGCCGGTGATCAAGTTCTTCGAGAACCACCCCGAACTCGCCTACCTGCGCGGCGGCGCCGACGAGTTCGTCGGCCGCGAGGGCGAGGCGCTGTGGGACCGGATCGGCACCGCGGTCGCCGAGGACTGGGACGCCGTGCTCGACGCGATCGATTCGATCGTCACCACCCCCGACATCGACGCCGACGCCCTGTCGATCGCGGAGGCGGAGGTCCTCGCGGCGGAGGAGAACGTGGTCGACGCCGACGACGACGCCGAATCGGACGAGGACTACGAGGAGTACGACACCGACGAGACCGAGGAGGAAGAAGAAGAGACCTTCTGGACTCTCGTCGGAATCGACCCGATCAAGATCATCACGTCGGAGACCACGTACTACTCGCTCCGCTGCTACCTGAACGATCACGCGGTGTTCCTCGGACACGGCGGCCGGATCTCGGTGTTCGGTTCCGAGCGCGCGCTCGCCCGCTACCTCGCCGACAACCACGACCACGAGCTGGCTCGGGTCAGCACGTACGAGCAGGTGCAGAACGCCGCGGTGGACGGATCGCTCGACGTCGAGGTCACCGACGAGAACGTCTACGTGCTGCCGGGCCTGGCCGACGACCTCGCCGCGGGCCCCGACACCGTCGATGCCGATCAGCTCGAACTCGCCGTCGAGCTGTTCACCGATGCGGCGGACTTCGCGAAGGACGACGCGACCGACGCCGCGCTGGCACCGTCGACCCCGCTGGGCTGGTACGTCTCGTACATCATCGAGCCCACCCCGAGCCGGATGACGCCCAATCCGCCGTTCCAGGCTGAGTCCGAATCGTGGCGGGCGCTCGAGAACGAGTTCGAGAACCGGCTGCGTCCCGAGTAGGCCGGGATCGGCCCGGCTCAGCCGATGAGGACTGCGTAGCCGGGCTTGATGACGTCGTCGATCAGCGCCAGCCGCTGGTCGAACGGTATGAAGGCGGACTTCATCGCATTGATGGTGAAACGTTCGAGGTCACTCCAGCCGTACCCGAACGTGTTCACCAGCGCCAGCATCTCGCGGCTCATGGAGGTGTCGCTCATCAGCCGGTTGTCGGTGTTGACGGTGACGCGGAACCGCAGGCGCGCGAGCAGATCGAAGGGGTGCTCCTCGAGAGTCGCCACTGCCCCGGTCTGGACGTTGGAGCTGGGGCACAGCTCCAACGGAATCCTCTTGTCGCGCACGTAGTCGGCGAGCAGTCCGAGTGTGACGTCGCCTTCCGGTCCGATCGTGATGTCGTCGGTGATCCGGACTCCGTGCCCCAACCGGTCGGTGCCGCAGAACGCGATGGCCTCGTGGATGGACGGCAGACCGAACGCCTCACCGGCATGGATCGTGAAATGGGCGTTGCAGGTCCGCATGTATTCGAAGGCATCGAGGTGCCGACTCGGCGGGTAGCCGGCCTCGGCGCCCGCGATGTCGAAGCCGACCACGCCGCGGTCCCGGAACCGGACCGCCAGTTCCGCGATCTCGCGCGAGCGCGCCGCGTGCCGCATCGCGGTGAGCAGGCACCCGATGCGGATGTCGGTCCCGGCGGCCCGGGCCACCGCCGTGCCCTCCTCGAAGCCGGCCAGGACGTGCTCGACCACCTCGTCGAGGGTCAATCCCGCGTCGAGATGTTGTTCGGGCGCGAAGCGCACCTCGGCGTAGACGACGCCGTCGGCGGCGAGGTCCTCGGCGCACTCGCGCGCGACCCGGCGCAGACCCGCCGGTGTCTGCATCACCGCGACGGTGTGAGCGAAGGTTTCGAGGTAGCGCTCGAGCGATCCGCTGTCGGCGGCGTCACGGAACCATTCGGCGAGTTCGTCGGGCGTGTGCGCGGGAAGTTCGGTGTAGCCGCACTCGGTGGCCAGTTCCGCGACGGTCGCGGGCCGCAGACCACCGTCGAGGTGGTCGTGCAGCAGCACCTTCGGCGCTCGGCGCAGGTAGTCCAGATCCAACGGCGCTGTCATGGCTAGACGGTAGCCGCGGATCCCGGCGATCGCGTGGCATCGACATGCCGGATGTCGGAACGTGAAGTGACAGAAGCATGGCGAAATAAAGTTACCGGCGAGTAGGTTATCGACACGCAATGTTCACCCGCGTGAGACATTTTCCACATTGCATATGGCGGCGTTATACCCGTCGTTCACCGTCGCCGCCACTCGCCAGTCCACCCCGGATGCAACCCGACGAAACGCCCACGCACCCGATCAACAGTGTCGCGCAACAACTTCCGCCGAAACAGGGCCGAAGGTCCTCACCCGATCACACGGGCTGAATGGATGCAGAGAATCGACAGGCGCCCCCAAACTTGCCATGGGAAGGCAAACCTAACAAGCATTTTCGACGCCGTACGAACCGCACAGAGAATTAGTTCCCGGATTCGGTTGGGTTTAGAGTTCACAGAAGTCGGTTTAGGTTCTCGTCGAGCCCGAGCTGCGGTACTCCCGAACAGTGTTGCAGGCTCGACGCGCCCACCAAAGACGTTGGAGGCACAGCACTCGATGAGCAGCACGACGGAAGCCGCTCCCACGAAGGAGCGCACCCGGTCGCTATACCGGGGCGACCCCGGAATGTGGTCCTGGGTTCTACACCGGATCACCGGCGTCGCAACATTCTTCTTTCTCTTCGTCCACGTCCTGGACACCGCGCTCGTGCGCGTCAACCCGGACACCTACGACCGCGTCATCGAGACCTACAAGAACCCCCTTGTCGGTCTCATGGAGCTCGCGCTCGTTGCCATGGTGCTGTACCACGCACTGAACGGCATCCGGGTGATGCTGGTGGACTTCTGGTCGAAGGGCCCCCAGTACCAGCGCGTCATGCTCTGGGTCATCCTCGCCATCTGGTTCGTGGTGATGATTCCGGGCGCAGGTCGCATCTTCTACAACATGTTTGCGGGGCACTGACATGACGACAGAAGCCAAGTCTCTGGGCACGGCGTACGACCGCCCTGCCAGCCTGGACAACCCCCGCTCGCCGCGTCGCGCCGCGAAGAACAACTTCGAGCTCTACGCATGGCTGTTCATGCGGTTCTCCGGCCTGGCACTCATCGTGCTGGTCCTGGGCCACCTGTTCATCATGCTGATGCTCGACGACGGCGTGCACCGCATCAACTTCGCGTTCGTCGCGGGTCGCTGGTCCAGCCCGTTCTGGCAGTTCTGGGACCTCACCATGCTCTGGCTCGCCCAGCTGCACGGCGGTAACGGTCTGCGCACGGTCATCGCGGACTACTCGCGTAAGGACTCCACCCGGTTCTGGCTCAACACGATCCTGGTCGTGTCGATGATCCTGATCATGGGCCTGGGTACCTACGTCATCTTCACTTTCGACCCCAACATCTCGGCGAGCTAGGGGAGCAGACACTTCATGCAGGAACATCGTTATGACGTCGTCATCGTCGGCGCCGGCGGCGCAGGCATGCGCGCAGCCATCGAGGCCGGGCCCCGCGCCCGCACCGCGGTCCTGACCAAGCTGTACCCCACTCGCAGCCACACCGGTGCCGCACAGGGTGGCATGTGCGCCGCGCTGGCCAACGTCGAGGAAGACAACTGGGAGTGGCACACCTTCGATACCGTCAAGGGCGGCGACTACCTCGCCGACCAGGACGCCGTCGAGATCATGGCCAAGGAAGCCATCGACGCGGTGCTGGACCTCGAGAAGATGGGTCTCCCGTTCAACCGCACCCCCGAGGGCAAGATCGACCAGCGTCGTTTCGGTGGTCACACCCGCGATCACGGTAAGGCCTTGGTGAGAAGGTCGTGCTATGCCGCCGACCGCAC